>NZ_LHPA01000008.1:0-750 GCF_001297215.1 Pseudomonas sp. RIT-PI-o
CACCGATGGAGCTCAGGGTCTTGAAGGTGCTGCGGGTCTTGTTCGCCGGCAGTGGATAGGGAACGGTGTTTTCCTTGTGGTACAGGCACCCGCTGATCAAGGGCTGGTCGGGGTCGCCTTCAAGGAACGTGACCAGCACTTCCATGCCGATGCGCGGGATGGCGATGCCGCCGTACTGGGCGCCGGCCCAGGCGCTGGAGACGCGCAGCCAGCAACTGGTCTTGTCGTCGGCCTGACCTTCGCGATCCCAGTGGAACTGGACTTTGACCCGGCCGTATTCGTCGCAGTGGATTTCTTCGCCTTTCGGGCCGGTGACCACCGCGCTTTGACTGCCGAGGATGCGCGGTTTCGGGTGGCGCAGCGGCGGGCGGTTGGGCACGTCCCACGGCGTGGCCTGAAAGCGGTTGCGATAACCCTGATGGAAATCGTCTTTCAGCGCCGTAGTGTCGCTGGTCACCGACTCTTCGAGCACCTGCGGCTGCTTGCCTTCGTGCAGGACTTCGGTGAGCAGCCACAGATCATTCCACTTGGCTTTCGGATGTTCGGTCAGGGCGAGGAAATGGCCGCTGACCAGCAGTGGCTGATCACTCTTGCCTTCGGCGAGCTGGAAGTCGCTGCGGTGGCGTTCGAGGGCGCGTTTGGCCAAATGCTTGCCGCGCTCGCGGTCGATGAAGCGGCCCGGGTAATCGTAGTCTTCAAGGTCGGGCAGGGCGTCGCCACGGTTCTCGCTTTCCAGGGTCAGGCGCGGTT
>NZ_LHPA01000053.1:0-750 GCF_001297215.1 Pseudomonas sp. RIT-PI-o
CACCCATGGAGCTCAGGGTCTTGAAGGTGCTGCGGGTCTTGTTCGCCGGCAGTGGATAGGGAACGGTGTTTTCCTTGTGGTACAGGCACCCGCTGATCAAGGGCTGGTCGGGGTCGCCTTCAAGGAAGGTGACCAGCACTTCCATGCCGATGCGCGGGATGGCGATGCCGCCGTACTGGGCGCCGGCCCAGGCGCTGGAGACGCGCAGCCAGCAGCTGGTCTTGTCGTCGGCCTGACCTTCGCGATCCCAGTGGAACTGGACTTTGACCCGGCCGTATTCGTCGCAGTGGATTTCTTCGCCTTTCGGGCCGGTGACCACCGCGCTCTGGCTGCCGAGGATGCGCGGTTTCGGGTGGCGCAGTGGCGGGCGGTTGGGCACGTCCCACGGCGTGGCCTGAAAGCGGTTGCGATAGCCCTGATGGAAATCGTCTTTCAGCGCGGTGGTGTCGCTGGTCACCGACTCTTCGAGCACCTGCGGCTGCTTGCCTTCGTGCAGGACTTCGGTGAGCAGCCACAGATCATTCCACTTGGCTTTCGGGTGTTCGGTCAGGGCGAGGAAATGGCCGCTGACCAACAACGGCTGATCGCTCTTGCCTTCGGCCAATTGGAAGTCGCTGCGATGACGTTCGAGGGCGCGTTTGGCCAAATGCTTGCCGCGCTCGCGGTCGATGAAGCGGCCCGGGTAATCGTAGTCTTCAAGGTCGGGCAGGGCGTCGCCACGGTTCTCGCTTTCCAGGGTCAGGCGCGGTT
>NZ_LHPA01000018.1:0-186904 GCF_001297215.1 Pseudomonas sp. RIT-PI-o
GGGGCAAGCTTCTGGATGCTCTCGCGCCGCGGCGGGGTGAGGGGGCGGGGGGGGCTGTCCCCCGGCGGGGCGGCGCAGCGGCGTAACTCCCACCCCCGGCGCTGTCCGGGGGGCGGGGGGGGGGCCCCGCCGCGCCCCGGCGGGAGCACGCTCCCTCGCCACAGGAAAGCGCTCGGTCAGAACTGCCAGTTCAAACTCAGCCCAACGCCATGCAGCTTCTCGCGGCTGGCCAGTTGGCCGTTGTAATCGAGGTTGACCCGCACGTCCTTGCTCAACGCCAGACTGGCCTGCACGCCGACCAGCGCCGCATCGCGTACCAGCGCCGAGCTCTCCACCGCGTACGGCGTGCCGCCATTGGCAAAGCGCACATGTTGCTCGGAATCGATATCGCCGAGGCTGTGCTGCCAGCCGAGACGAGCGCTGACGTCCAGCGCTTGCTGGTTCGAAAGGTTGAAGGTTTTGCTCGCCCGTACGCCCAGAGTGCTCAGCACCACATCGCGCTGATCGCCCGAGCTTTTCAGCGCAGCGGCATCGCCCTTTTCGGTGAAGCCTTCGGTGTCCAGATGCAGGTAAGTCAGGTTGGCGAACGGTTCCAGCGCCAACGGTTGCAGCTGCAGGCGATACGCTGCCTCGCCGAAGACCTGGGTGGTGGTCGCGTCAAGCTTGGCTTTCTGCTTGGCGCTGACTTCGTCGTATTGCAGATCGCGCTTCACATCGCCGCGATGCCAGCTATACGCCGCGCCTGTGCTCAAGCGCCACGGGCCGAGGTCGTGGCCGGCGTAAGCGCCGAGGTGATAGCTGTCGACTTTCGCCGAAGAATGCGTGCCCGAGCCCATGCTCAGCGAACTGTCGCTGTAGCCGGTGACCAGACCGATTCGGGTCTGCTCGTCGAGCGCGCCGTCGACACCGGCCAGCAGGCCGCCGATCGAGGTGCGGTAGCCTGCGGTGTCGTGGCCCGAATCGGTGCTGCCCCACGCGCCAAGGGCTTTGATCCAGCCGTTGCTGCGGGTCGCGGACTCATCGTGCAGGCGCTCGCCGACTGCATCACGCAACTGGCGGCTGTCATTGATCAGCATCGTGCCGAGCGCCGGATAAATCTCGCCGCTCAGCTGTTGAAAGGCTTGCTGCGCCGAGGCTTGGGTGGGTGCACGCAACACACTTTCGTAGACGGAATTACCGGCGCCCAAAGCTTCGACGGCCGCCGCCACCGAACGCTGGTTGGGCGTTTGCCCGACGCTGGCGAAGCTGGTCGCGTTGCGTTCGATGTTCAACTGAATGCCGCTGGCGGCGTAATCGAGGGCGCCGCCGATGAACAGGTAGTTCGGTACTACCGCAGCGAACTGCCCCTGAACGCCGCCGGCCGCTTGCAGGATGTTGTACTGACGGCCGAGCAGGCTTTGCGCTTCGGCGCTGCTGAGCAGTGTCGGGCTATCTTCCAGCGCGAGACTGACGCTGGCGCCGCTGACGGTTGCCGTACCGCCAGCAACGATACGGTCGCTGCTGCCTGGCGATAGCTCTACGGCGTAAGTCGAGCCCGGTGCGAATGTCACATCACCGGCAACGTTCAAGGTGCCAATGGAATTGCCCGGCGCGACCCGGCCGCCGCGGTTGGCGGTCAACCCGGCAATGCGTCCGGAGCCGCCGAGGGTCCCGCTGTCGTTGACGGTGACCGCTGAGGTCAGCGAACCGTTCACGGTCAGCAGCCCGCCGTTTACGGTGGTCGGGCCACGGTAGGTGTTTGCGCCGCTGAGCAGCAATTGACCGGCGCCGGACTTGATCAGGCTGCCCTGATACACCCGGTTCGCCGCTGCTGCATCGCGGAGCATGCCGACCGCGTAATCGGTCTGATCCTGCTGGCTGGCGCCGGCCGCAACGCCGTTCTGCCAGCCTTTATCCTGCAGGGTTTGCTGCCAGGCGCTGTGCTCGGCGAGGTCTTCGCTCTGACGCTGGATCAGCGCCTTGTCGGAGATGTCATTGCTCCAGACATCGCGCTGCCCGGCCTCCAGATTGGCATCGAACGCGCCGAGCAATTGCCCCGGCCCGCGCATGGCCCGGTTGAGGTTGGCGACGCCCCAGCCGACGCGCTCGTTCGGTGCGTCGGTGACCGAGCCATCGAGCTGGGTGGCGGTGGTCAGCAGCACTTCCAGCGCCTGCTGGTTGTTCATGTACGGATAGCGTTCCATCACCAGCGCCAGGGCACCGGTCGCGTGCGGTGCGGCCATCGAGGTGCCGGACTTGATCCCGTAACCGCCACCGGGAATGGTGCTGTCAATCTTCGCCCCCGGTGTGGTGATGCACCAGTATTTGGCGATGCCGCACTGGTTGTACTTCTGCTGATTGCTCTGATCGAGCCCGGACACCGCCAGCCAGTGGCCTTCCAGATCGGGCTGAAAGTACGGCAGCGCTGAGCGCACGCTGGCATTCGGGTAGCCACTGTTTCCAGCGCTGAACACATTGATCACACCGCGCCGCGACACATCGGCAGCGGCGTCGAGCCATGTGCCCTTGTTCCAGTGTTGCGCGTAGGCGGCGTGCAGATCCGCCAGCGTGCGGTAGCTGACATCCGGCGGCTGACTGCCCCAGCTGTTGTTGATCGCCCGCACGCCGGTGTCGGCCAGGCTGTCGTAGACCGCTTTGAAATAGCGCGGATCGGGGCCGGGGCCGAAGAGGAAACTGTCGTTCTTGTTGGTATTGCCGACGTAGATTTGCGCGTTATACGCCACGCCATGCATGCCGCTGCCGTCACGCGACGCGCCCATGGTGCCGACCACGTGGGTGCCGTGGGAATCGTTGTTCGGGTTGAGCGTGCCGTCGACGTTGAACACTGAGCCATCGACGTAGCTGCCGCTGGCGGTTACCGGGTGATAACGGTCGGCGGAGAATTCGGGGTGGGCGGCATCGAAACCGGAATCGAGCGCGCCGATTTTTACGCCCTTGCCGGTGATGCCGGCGGCGTAGGCTTGATCGGCCTGCATGCGCTCCAGACCCCAGTCACGCAGAAACTCGGCGCTGCGCCAACTGGCCGGATCGCCGGGCTGGCCGGATTCCAGGTATTGGGCCTGAACCTGGTTTGCAGAAATCACAAGCAACAGCGTGCCGACCGAGATCGGCTTGATGCGTACGTCCATGTTCATCACTCTCGTTTTTTGTTTTTTTGTACAAGGCTGACTGCGGTGTCGCCCGTTCCCCTCACCCCAGCCCTCTCCCCAGGGAGAGGGAGCCGATTTGTGTCGATGTCAAAACCTGAGTTCGACGCGGTCGTTCATGTCGATGCAGCTATCGCAGGCAACTCGGTCGCTCCCCTCACCCCAGCCCTCTCCCCGAGGAGAGGGAGCCGATTTGTGTTGTCTTCAGTCATCCTCGACCTGAAAAAATAGCCGACTATGGATTCAGTGCCGCTCGTTCAAGTCGGTGTATCTCTTCAATCTCCCCGGATCGGTCCCCTCTCCCTCTGGGAGAGGGTTAGGGTGAGGGCTGCTGCGCGACCACAAATGCCTCATCCACCCGGGCCAGATCCTGCTCGTTCAGGGTGCCGGCGTAGTAATGCAATTTGGTCCAGGCCATCAGGTAGTCGTAACGCGCCTGGGCCAGATCCCGGCGGGTGGTGAACAGTTGCTGCTCGGCGTTCAATGCGTCGAGATTGGTCCGTTCGCCACCCAGAATGCTTTGTCTGGTCGACACCACCAGCGCTTCCGCCGACTTCAAGGCCTTCTGATAAGCGCGCAATTTGTTCACGCCCGACAGACAGGCGCTGAATTGTCGGCGCAGTTCGATCAAGGTCTCGCGGGTCTTGCCATCCAGTTCGTATTCGGCCTGTTCCATGGTGCGGCTGGCTTGACGGGTCGAAGCCGATACCCCGCCCCCGGCGTACAGCGGCACGCTGACTTCCAGGCCGATGGTGTTGGTTTCGTAGCGCTGGTTGTAGGTATTGCCGCTCTCCGACTCGTTGTCGCGCATCGAGGCGTAGGCGCTCACCTTCGGCAGGTGCCCGGCGCGGTTGCGCTCGACTTCATAGCGCGCCACCTCGACAGCCTGACGTTGCGAAGCCAGGTTGGGGTTGTTGCTGATCGCCAGTTCATGCCAGGTATCGAAGTTGGCCGGTTGCAGCGTGAAGGTCTGAAACTGCTGACCGAGCGGGGCCAGGTCGCCGATGTCCACCGCTGGCACGCCGACCAGCGCCCCCAGTTCGCGCAAGGCAGCATCCTGCTCGTTGCGCGCTTCGATCTCCTCGGCAGTCGCCAATTCATAACGCGACTCGGCTTCGAGAATATCGGTGCGGGTGCCCTCGCCCTGCTTGAACATGTGTTCGTTCTGCTGGAACTGTTGCTCGTAGGCCTTCTTCTTCGCCTGGGCGATGTCGATCTGATCCTGGGCAAACAGGGCTTTGGTGTAGTTATCCAGCACTCGCACCAACAGCTCCTGACTCTTGCCGCGAAACGCTTCGTCGGCGAACAGCGACTGGGCGACACCCTTGCGATACGCCGCGTAAGCCTCGTAATCGAGCAGCGGTTGTTGCACGGTCAGCGCCGAACCGTAACTGCTGTAGTTGCGCTCGTCGGTGCGGTTGCGCGCACGATCATCAAGGGACGTAGCCTTCGAAGAGTTGCGCCCCTTGTTGTAGGTGTAACCGATCCGAGGCAGCAGCCCGGCGCGGCCGATGGCGCGGTTTTCCAGGCCGGCATCACGCTCCTTGATCGCGCCAAGGAACACCGGGTCGTTACGCAACGCCTGTTCGTAGATCTCGAACGGCCCCATCGCCGCGACTGCCGAGTGACTGGCCAGCAACATGACTGCTGCCAGCATTGAAAGCTTATTCATACAGCCGAACATCCTTATTCCTCGGTCAACGCGGAACCGGCGCGATCGAGCAGCGGTTTGAACAGGTAGTTGAGGAGTGAACGCTCACCAGTGCGCACGAACATTTCCGCTGGCATGCCCGGTTTGATCACCAGGCCGTTGAGTTTTTCCATCGCCTGATCGCTGACGCTGCTGCGCAGCACGTAATAGGGCACGCCGGTTTTCTCATCGACCATCTGGTCGGCGGAGATCAGGCTGACTTCGCCGGGCACGCGCGGGGTTTTGCTCTGGTTGAAGGCGGTAAACAGAATGTCCACCGGCAGATGCGTGCCGACCTTGTCGATCAGATTGATTGGCAAATGCCCTTCCACTTCCAGGGTGGTGCCTTGCGGAACGATCTCCAGCAGCGTTTCGCCCTGACGCACCACGGCGCCTTCGGTGTGCACGCCGAGATTGACCGCTACGCCATCGGCAGTCGCCAGGATCTCGCTGTGCTGCAAATCGAAACCGGCGGAGGTCAGTTGCTCGGACAGGGTCACGCTCTTCAACTGCGCGTCGGCCAGTTGCGTGCGGACCTCCTTCTGGTATTCCTCGCCGTGCTGTTGCAATTTCAGGCGCGACTCAAGGATGCCCTGCTCGACACGACCGCTTTCGCCGGTGTTTTCCGCCAGTTGCTGTTGCACTTGCGACAATTGCCGCTGGTAGTCCATCAAGCGGTTGCGCGGAATGTAGCCGTTGTCGGCCAGCGGTTGCAGGTTGCTCAATTGTTGCTGCAAAGAGCTGGCCTGGGCATTGAGGTCGCTGCGCGCGCGGCGCATCCCGGCCAGTTGCGCAGTGGCGCCTTCGATATTGGCGCGCAGTGCCGCCTGCTCCCGCGAGAACGCTTCGCGGCGGCTGCTGAACAGTTGCCGCTGGCCTTCCAGCACCAGCGCCAGACGCGGATCCGGGTCGTCGCTCAGTTCGGGCGGAAAGGTCACTTGTTTGAGGTTGTCGCGCTCGGCCTGCCAGCGCGCAAGGCTGGCCCAGGCCATGCGGTATTGCGCCTGCAGCGATTGCACATCGGCCGCCACTTGCGTCTGGTCGAGGCGGAACAGCGGCTGGCCCTGCTTCACGATTTCGCCTTCGCGCACCAGAATCCGGCTGACCACGCCGCTGCTCATCGACTGCACGGCCTTGCGCTTGCCCGAAACCACCACCGTGCCCTGCACCGGAATGCCCTGATCCAGCGGCGCCAGTGCCGCCCAGGTGAAGAAACTGCCAGCGCCGACGATGGCCAGAATCCAGCCCATGCGCGCGAAAAATTTCGCATCGCGTTCCGGACGCTCAGTGAGATAGGCGTGTTCCATGTTTGCTTCGTTTTCAGTGTTCATGCTGGCGCTGCTCATACACCCGAATTCCTGGTCGTGGGCTGATACTGCCGACTCATGCTGAGCCCGCCCGGTGCTTGTGCAGCTTTTTCGCGTTGCTGTTCCTGTTGGCCGGACAGTGCCTTGAGCACATCCTGACTCGGGCCGAACGCCTGCAGACGACCGTCGTTGAGTACCAACAGCTTGTCAGCCTGGGCCAGTACCGAAGAGCGGTGCGTAACCAGAATCACGGTGGTGCCCTGCGCCTTGAGTTGTGCGATGGCACTGGCCAGTGCAGCCTCGCCGACGGTATCGAGATTGGAGTTGGGCTCATCCAGCACCACCAGACTCGGCGTGCCATACAGCGCACGGGCCAGTGCCACGCGTTGCTTCTGGCCACCGGACAAGCCACTGCCGTCCTCGCCCAGCTTCGTGTCGTAGCCCTGCGGCAGGCGCAGGATCATCTCGTGGACGCCGGCCTGTTGCGCAGCAGTGACGACTTTTTGCGAGTCGGTTTCACTGAATCGCGCAATGTTTTCCGCGATGGTGCCGCTGAACAGCTCGATGTCCTGCGGCAGGTAACCGATGTAAGGGCCAAGCTGATCGCGATTCCAGCGGTGGATATCGGCGCCATCCAGACGCACGGTGCCGCCCAGTACTGGCCACACGCCGACCAGCACCCGGGCCAGCGTCGATTTGCCGGAGCCGGAAGCGCCGAGCACACCGAGTACTTCACCGGCACCGAGGTTGAAATTGACCATATGCAACGTCGCGGAACGTTGTCCCGGTGGGCCGGCGCTGACCTGTTCGAAGGCAATCTGGCCCTTCGGTGCTGGCAGCGCCATGGCCTCGTCGCTTGGCGGGAACGCCTGCAACAGCGCATCCAGACGGCGGTAAGCCAGCTTCGCCCCGCTCCACTGTTTCCATACGGCGATCAACTGGTCGATCGGGCTGAGCACGCGGCCCATGAGGATCGAACCGGCGATCATCATCCCGGCGGTCATGTCGCCTTTGATCACCAGCAAAGCGCCCAGGCCCAGCACCAAGGATTGCAGGCACAGACGCAGGGTTTTGCTCAACGAGCTGATCACCGCGCCGGTGTCGCTGGCCTGGTTCTGCAAGCCGAGAAAGCGCGAATGCACCCCGAACCAGCGTTTGCGCAGCGACCCGAGCATGCCCATGGCCTGAATGGTTTCGGCGTTGTGCAAATGGCTGGTAGCCAACTGACTGGACTGCTGGGAAAACCCGGCGGCCTCGCCCAGCGGCTTCTTGGTCATGTATTCGTTGAGGCACGCCAGTGCAATCAGCAGCAACGCACCCGCCGTGGCCAGCACGCCGAGCCAGACGTTGAACAGGTAGATGACAAACAGATAGACCGGAAACCACGGCGCATCGAAGAAGGCGAACAATGCAGGACCGGTGACGAACTGACGGATGTGGGTCAGGTCGCCCAGCGACTGCCCGGCATTGCCCTCGCCGTTGAACAGGTTGCGCTCGAATGCAGCCTGATAGACCCGCAGGTTGAAACGGCGCTCCAACTGGCTGCCGATGCGGATGACGATAAAGCTGCGGATGACTTCCAGCAGCCCGATAAAGGCGAAGAAACCGACGACCATCAGCGACAGCATCGCCAGGGTGGTTTCGTTCTGCGACGACAGCACCCGATCGTAGACTTGCAGCATGTAGATGGACGGCACCAGCATCAGCACGTTGATCAGCGCGGTAAAACAACCGACGCTGATCAAGATGCTCTTATAGTCACCCAATGCCTTGATTAACGGAGCGGTGGCTGGGGCCTTCGCCATCTTCATTGATTATTCCTGAACATTATTCATCGCCCCTGCGAGGCGACACTTCAATTAATAAAGCGAGCCATCCGCGGATACACTTTCGCGGCGGCCACTTACACTTTCATAACAACTAACGCCGAATATTGCGGCGCAGTTGCCTTTATTGACCTTGCTTATAACCGTGTGACCAATCGCTATAGCTGTATTGGTTTGTAAAAAGGCCGATCAGTTATCGGGCGCCGTACGTTCCAGCGTGACGATCAGCCCGGACTTCAAAGTCGCCAGATACAACCCATCACGTTGTCGGCTGAAAAACTGGATTCTTGAGCCTTCGTTACCGGTGATCGACAAGCCGTCAGGATCAGGAAACCAGCCGATCGGAGCTTGCTCGAGCCACGCACCCAGACAGTCTGCTCCCTGGCCAACGGTCTTGTTGGCGAGCAGTTCGACGCTACAGGTATTGGAGGGTTTGTCCTGCAGCTTTTGCGCCCGCAGGTCCTCGACTGTGCTGGACAGTGTTGCCTGCCACTTTCCCGCAAACACGGAGGGTTCTTCGAGTCTGAGGCTGCTTGCCATCGCTGTTGCTCCTGAAATCGTAACGAGCGCCACTGAAAGCCACGCCGATGCCTTGTAGGTAAAAGCTCTGTAGATCATGGGAAATTTCGCTCCAGCCCTTAGCGTTGCGTACAGCGCCTACCGATGCAAGTAAAGAAAGCGACGCCTTGGGCGCCGCTTTCCCTTCACATCACGCCACGATGTCGCTGGTCGCTGCCTGGCCAACGGTGCTGACGATGAAGTCCGCCACGCCGTGCCCGGAGAAATCCACCGACAACAGGCTGTTGCCGCCCGACGAGGTCAGCACTGCATCGCCAGCGGAACCGGTGAAGCTGCTGACGAAGTGCAGGCCCGCCCCGTTGGTGATGCCGGTCAGGTCGATTTTGTCCAGACCGCTGACGAAATCGAGGATCTGATCGATCGCACCCGGCTTGGAGTCCGAGCTGGCAGCAAACACGAAAGTGTCCGAACCGGCGCCGCCCCATAGTTTGTCGGCACCGCCCGCGCCGTAGAGGATGTCGTTGCCGGCACCGCCCTTCAGCTCGTTGGCCACACTGTTACCGATCAACAGATCGCTGCCCGAACCGCCAATGGCGTTTTCGATGATCGCGCCCTTGGCAATCGACACGTTGCCGACCAGCCCTCCCACGTCGGAGAACGAAGCGTCATTGAGGTTGATCTTCTGGTTCTGGGTGAAGCCAGAGAAATCCAGAGTGTCCTTGCCGCCAGCGTCCCACACCGAGAACACCACTTTGTCACTCGACGACGAAGCGCTGAGGAAATCGCGGCCGGCGTTGGAATTGAAGCCGTAGGTGGTGTCGCCGGTACGGGTGCTGGTGTTGGCACCGTAGAGTTTCTGGATCGCAGCAATGTCGTCCATCAGCGGGCCGGACGAATAGGCTTCGACGCCGCCCTTGCTGAAGTTCTGGTTGGTGTTGCTCTCGCTCCAGTAACTCATGACGCTGTAGCCGCGGGTGTCCTGGCCGTAAGTCGCGTCGTTGTAGGTCGGGTTGCCATTGCCGGCGTTGTAGTCGCCAGGGTGAGCCAGGCCCAGGGTGTGGCCGATTTCGTGGGTCAGGGTCTGACGACCGTAGTTGTTCAGATCCGGGTTCTTGTTCTGCGTGTAACCGCTGTTGATCAAGTACCACGAAGTACCGTCATAACCGGCGCCGGTACCTGGCAGGTAGGCGAACGCCGCCGCGCCATCCTGGCCGCCGCTGTAGTTACCGAAGGTCATGTGGCCGTCGCCGCCCGAAGCTTTCTCGGTGAACGTGACATTGGCCACGTCGGCCCAGGATTGCATGGCGAGCTTGGCCTGCGCCTGCTGCTGCGCGCTGAACTGACTGAACCCGCTGATCCCGTGCTTGTTCATCGTGCTGTTCGATGCCGACGTCAGGAACGTATAGGTGAGTTCGATCTTGCCGCTGCCGTCCTTGTCCTGGTAGGCAGCGCCATCACGCAGCAATTGCGTAGCCGCCTGATCGACGGTGTACGAGGGTTTGCCATTGACCGTGAGGTTGCCGCCACGATCGTATTGATGGCTGAAGCTATTGATCTGGTTGTACGCCGAGCTGAAGGCGGCCAATTGGAAAGCCTGTTCGGCGGAATCAACAGCGTTGGTTTTAACTTTTGACATAAACACACTTCCTTGTTTAGCAATGGAACAGTTTTTGTCCGACAGGACGATCTTTGGCGAGATCGTCCTATCACTCGCCCAATGAAGGCGTAACGAACCTGACACAATTTGAAATCTGTCGTAAAGGATTTTTTTGCGATCCAATTTCGATATATCAGGAAACTGCCGTAAACAAAGCGCGCGGGGAGGAAAGATTGTTGTTAGTTGCTGGGGACAGGGCAAATCGTCTGACGATTTTCTATTTAAATATTAAATATCGGTAAGTTTGGATTTGTTGGGCGAGTCACACTTTCAGACAGCGGTGCCAGTGCTTTGATATCAACTACTGGCTTCACGCAATATCATTGTGGGAGCGAGCCAGATCGCGAAGGCGCCTGCCCAGTCAACATAATTGTTGAATGACAGACCGCTTTCGCGAGCAGGCTCGCTCCCACAGGGGTCTTGTGTGTTCGTCCTGGAAAACTCAGCTACCGGTGCGGATCTTGTTCCAGACCCGCGTACGAATCCGGTCGATATTCAGCGGCATCGCCTCCAGCGCGAACAGCTTGCCCATCATTTCCGGGCTCGGGTACACCTTGGTGTCGTTCTTGATCGCCGGATCGATCAGGCCGTCCGCCTGTTCATTGCCATTGGCGTAATGCACGTAGTTGGTAATCCCGGCCATGACGTCGGGGCGCAGGAGGTAGTTCATGAAGGCGTAGCCGGCCTTCTCGTCCGGGGCGTCGGCGGGCATGGCGACCATGTCGAACCAGATTGCCGCGCCTTCCCTGGGAATCGCATAACCGATCTCGACGCCGTTTTTCGCTTCCCTGGCGCGGTTCTCGGCTTGCAGGATGTCCCCGGAAAACCCGACTGCTACGCAAATATCACCGTTGGCCAGGTCGCTGGTGTATTTCGATGAATGAAAGTAGCTGACATAGGGCCGGACTTTCATCAGCAGCGCTTCGGCTTTCTTGTAGTCCTCAGGGTTCTTGCTGTGGTGCGGCAGACCGAGATAGTTGAGCGCCGCCGGGAGCAATTCCGGGCCGTTGTCGAGAATCGCCACCCCGCACTTCTGCAGCTTTTCCATGTATTCGGGCTTGAAAATCAGGTCCCAGGAATCCACCGGCGCATTGTCACCGAGCACCGCATTGATCTTGGCGATGTTGTAGCCGATGCCGGTGCTGCCCCACAGGTATGGAAAGCCGTGCTCGTTGTTCGGGTCGTTGGTCTGCAAAGCCTTGAGCAACGCCGGATTGAGATTCTTCCAGTTCGGTAACTGGCTCTTGTCGAGCTTCTTCAGTGCCCCGCCCTGAATCTGCCGCGCCATGAAATGGTTCGACGGGAAGACCACGTCGTATCCGGATTTGCCGGTCATCAACTTGCCGTCGAGGGTTTCGTTGCTGTCGTAGACGTCATAGGTGACGCCGATGCCCGTGTCTTTCTGGAAATTCCTGGTGGTGTCCGGGGCGATGTAATCGGACCAGTTGTAGACCTTGACCGTCTCGGCCGCGTGACTGACGGAAACGGCCAGCAGCAGCGGCGCCAATGCGAGGGTTTTCTGGATCATGGGGCGATTCCTGTATGGGCTTTTTTTGTTGGCAGGCAATCAAACGATCGAACAATCAGAAAATCAGCACGTAGCTCTTGCGCACGGTTTCCTGGATATCCCAGATCCCGAGCGTGTTGGCTGGCAACATCAGTGCGTCGCCGCCTTGTATGTGCAGGGTTTCGCCGCCACCGTCGGGGGTGAACGTGCAACGCCCGGAAATGAAATGGCAGAACTCCTGCGCGGTGATCTGTCGCCGCCAGCGCCCTGGGGTGCACTCCCAGACGCCGGTTTCAACCCCGTCGTCGCGCTCGACACTGGTGGTCGAGGCGATTGCGACGGGCTCGCCGAGGGGCACGGCGACCGGGCTGGATTCTTCGAGCGCCAGCGTGGCAGTGTTCTTGAATTGGGTGATGCTCATGGCGTGACCTGTTTATTGAGGGAAACGGCGTTTAGTGCATGAAGCCTTCCATGAAGCCGGCGACCCGGCTGGCCAGCTTGCGCCGCCAGGGTGCAGTGGCCGGGTTGGCCAGGGTCTGGTCTTCGTGCACGAAGCTTTTGATGATCGCGTTGTAGCCCAACCAGCGGCACGGCTCCGGCTCCCAGGCGCGCAGCGCATGAATGCCGCCATCGGGCAGTACCCACGGCTGCCGGGTCAGTTCGCTGTCGCGTTCGAGAATCAGATCGGCCAGGGTGCGTCCGCCGAGATTGCTGGCACCGACACCTTCCCCGCCGTAACCGCCGGATAACGCGACGCCATTGGCGCGGTCGCAGAGCATGTGCGGCTTGAAGTGTCGCGACATGCCGAGGTTGCCGCCCCAGGCGTGGGTGATCTGCACGTTTTTCAGTTGCGGAAACAGTTCGCCGAGCAGGTAGCGGCGCAGTTCGACCTCGTCGCGGGTCAGGTTGAAGTCATGACGCAGCTTGCCGGCGAACTGATAACCGCCACGGGCGCCGAAAATCAGGCGGTTATCGGCACTGCGCTGGCCATAGGTGACCTGACGGCTGAATTCACTGAAGGCCTGGCCGCGATTCAGGCCGATTTCATCCCAGGTCGCAGCCGACAGCGGCTCGGTGGCGACGATCAGGCTTTGCACCGGCAACTGATAGCGGCCCAACGGCGGCAACGTCACCGAATAACCCTCCACGGCCGGGACGATCCAGCGGCCGCGCACGCTGGCTTTGGCGGTGCGCAAACTGCCTGACTGCCAGTGGGTCACCGGGCTGTTTTCATAGATCTTCACGCCCATGTTCTGTACGGTCTGCGCCAGACCGCGCACCAGTTTCGCCGGGTGAATGGTCGCAACGTGAGGGGCGAAGATGCCGCCGTAAGGTTTCGCCACGCGGAGCTGCTGAGCCAGTTGCTCGGGGCTGAGCCAGCGGTAATCGTCGTCCGTCAGCCCTTGAGCGTGCAGCTTGCTCAGGTAATCGCGCAGCACAGTTTCCTGTTCGGGATAGCGCGCAGCACAATAAAGCACCCCGCCCTTGCGGTAATCGCAGTCGATGCCTTCGCGTTCGAGGACGATTTCCACTTCATCAGGAATGCTGTGCAGCAGATCGTAAGAAGCCCGGCGTTGTTCTGGCGACAACCCTGCCAGCAGACGGTCCTCGCCGAGCAGGTTGCCCATCAGCCAGCCGCCATTGCGGCCGGACGCACCGAATCCGGCGGTTTGTGCCTCGATGATGGCGATATCCAGGCCGGGCGCATGTTTCTTCAGGTAGTACGCCGTCCACAGTCCGGTGTAACCGGCGCCGATGATTGCCACGTCGACGTCCAGATCCCGCTCCAGCCCAGGCCGGGCCACCAGCGGCTCTTCGAGCTGATCCATCCACAAACTGATCGTGCGCCACGCCGACATGCCAGACTCCGCCACTGAAAACCTCGATGGCGTCGATCCTAGTGTTTGTCTTCAGTGGCTGTCTTGCGCGCGTGCCCGCAGAGAAATTTGTCTGGCGTAGGCCTTGGGTGACTGACCGGTGTGCTCGCGGAAGCATTTGTAGAACGCTGACAGCGAATTGAAGCCGGCGGCGAACGCCAGCTCATCGATACGCAACGGCGGCGTGGCGCTGTCGAGGGCGCGCAGCAAATGCTGCAGGCGCGCCTGATTGACGTAGCGATAGAAGCTTTGCCCAAGCACTTGGTTGAGCAGATAGGAGATCTGATTGCGGCTGTACCCGCACTCCTTCGCCACCCGTTGCAGGTCGAGCTCAGGATCCAGATAAGGTTGCTGTTTTTCGAAATACTGCTGCAGGTCTTCGGCCATGAAACTCAATTGCCGCGGTGACAGCCCGAGACGACTGACCGCCGGGCGCTGGCTGGGTGCCGAAGTGCCGTCGGCTTGCGTACGCACCAGCGAGGCGTACTCGTTGACGCGCCAGATCAAACCGTCCTTGACCGTGATCGCTTCGCTGGAACGGAACGACACCAGGCCATCGCCACCGCGCAAAGTCACCTCGTACTGAATGAACGCCGTGTTGCCGTCCACCCGGATGCGGTCGCAATGTTCGAGCAGTTCGTCGGATTCTCGCGGCATGCTGACGCGCACGTATTCGCGCAACTCGTCCAGAGCAAGCACGCGATTCTGAAAGAAATCGTTGTACTGGATATCGGCGTGATAAAGCGCCATGACGCTGTCCAGATCCCGGTGTTTCCAGCTCAGGTGATAGCGCATGACCGTGGCGGCCGTGGCCTGGGTCTGTTCTGGGCCGTCGTCATCGGCGTGCATAAGCGGCTCGGCGAAAAAGAACCGAGCTTGCCCAACTTCCTCTGCCGCTTCAATGAAAAATCCATGGTGGCGTTTTGGCGATAATCGATGAGCCAGTGACTTACATCAAAAAATGCGAATCAATCGCTAAACGGACTGAAAAAACTCACAGTTTTTTCACACACGGATGCTACTTTTAAAGCTCAAGCACTGGTTGAGCCAATGAAGGCTCTTCCCACCTAACATGAGCAAAAGGAAGCGCTCGATGAAGCAGGCGGGCAACACCATGAATAAAGGGTCCAGCAAAGTCACCTTTCCCAACGCTTGCCAGCTGATGCGCTGGCATTTTCATCCCATGGGATTCGAAGCGACGATGGATGCACCGGGCAGCCTGATCGCCCGTCTGTTCGATCGTGCCAGCGGCGAAACCATGATCGCCATCGCTGGCATTCCCTGTGCGACGGTGATGAACGCGGCGGACGTCGAGCGAATCATCGAAGCCATCGAGGATGAACTGGAAGCCTTCACTCCTCCGGAATCTCTTAAGAACTACGCATAACCGACTGATTCAAAAAGAAAAGCCCGCAGCAATGCGGGCTTTTTTATGCTTAGGCGGTGGTCTTCTCCGCGCGATGATCGACGAAGAATGCCTTGCCCCTTGCGACTCGATCCGACGCTCTCGGCATATTCACCGCTTGGGGTTCTTGCGGTTCGACGTACCAGTAGCAATGGCTGACGGCCCGGGTAATGCCCACGTAGGCCAGACGCAGGATCTCGTCTTTTTGCGCACTGTCGTACGGCTCGCTGTCGCCGGTTTTGCCCAGTCCGGCCATGCGGTAGACCTGATTCTTGTACGGCGAACTGGTCAGGTGCTGGCAGTCGCCAAGCAGAAACACTGCATCAGCCTGCAAACCCTTGGCACTGTGATAGGTCAGCTGTTTCAGCCGTCGCGCTTCGTAAGGCAAGCTCGAATCTACATTAAGTACCGGCTGAATATGCTGCTCTATCAATAACTTATCGCTGCTTTTTCGATAGAGCATCAGGATTGAATCGCCGCGGCGGTAATGTTCGGCCAGCCGTTGACCCAGCGCCTCGTCATTCCGCTCAAGCACGTTGACCGGCTGCAATGGTTTGGGCTCACCACTGGCCCTGGCCTTCTTGCCTGCGATGGCCGGCGCTGCGCGGACAATGTGCTCGGCGGCATCGATGATGTGTTGATGACTGCGGTAGTTGTCACTGAGCATCACCCGCGTGGTGCTCGGCGAAGGAAACTCCTTGTTGAACTCCATGAAGTAGCTCGGCGAACTGCCGCGCCAGCCGTAAATGGATTGCCAGTCATCGCCGACGCACAACAGCGACGAACGCTGCGCACCGCGCCCGACGTGCATGGCCGGGCCACGGCTGCGGATTTCGTTAAGGCTGGCGCGGATCCATGAAACGATCTGCGGCGAAACGTCCTGAAACTCGTCGATCATCAAGTGCGACATCGGTCGCAGCAGCTCATCGCTGAGCAACTTGAGGTTTTCCGGTGAATGCTCACTGAACAGGGCGAACATGCGATTGTAGGTCATCACTGGCGGTTTCTGGTCCAGCAAGTGATCCTCGAACGCGCGCCAGAACAGGCTCAGGGCTTCGAAGAAAAACCGATCGGGATCGTCCTTGGCAAAGCTCATGCGACTGACCGCGTCGGGTACATCCAGGCCAAGGTTTTCGATAAAGCCTGCCGCGCCGACAAAACAATCGAGCAGCGGCGCCGATGCCAACTCGCCTTTAACCTTGTAGTCGAAGCCGGGACCGGCGCTGGCATCGCCGGCCAAGGTGGCCAGAACACGCCTTGATGACTCGTAACTATCCAGCCATATCAATGGTTTACGACAGAAAGCTTGAAACAGTGTGCGCTTGACCGCCCATTCTGCGCGGACGCTCAGTTTGGCGTTTGGCCGACATAGCTGGGCGTTTTCTTTGGAGTCAAAGCCGAGCACCACCCAGGCATCTAGGCTCGGGATATAGCCGTGACAGTGGAACGTTGAACCGTTGATCTCGAACGTTTGCCGACTGGGTTCGATCCCCTTGATGGGCCACGCACCCGCGCGAAACCACAGATCCTCAATGACGTCGCACAGCTCTTCATCGCGCTTGGCCGCAAGCTCGGTGACCGCCATGCGCTTTTGCACATCGGGGTGATCGCGTTCCAGCTCCTTTAACTGCAGCCCGGCGCGGGACAGCGGCTGGATCAGCTGGCGGAAACGCTCATCTTCGTTGAACAAGCGGTGATAGCAGGCATTCAGTTGCTGTCGTTGCGCGTCATTGATGCGCAGGTCGAACGGATTGCTGTCGACCTCTTCCGCGCTGCTCTGCGGACGATCACTGAGATTCTCGAAGGCCTGCAGGCGCTCGAACCCCGGCAGACTGCGGACCATGGGCAAGATGCGCGAGTGGAAGGTTCGCACCAGCTCACGGGCCTGCTTGAGGTTCAGCGGCTGGCCCCACAGCGTGAAGATTTCAATGAGTTTGTTGATGAAATCCTTGCGCGATTCGCGGGTGAAGGTCACCACAGTCATCGAATCCAGCTCAAAACCCAGGTAGTGGCTGAGCAAGAGAATGCGCAGCACCAGCGTAGTCGACTTGCCCGCGCCAGCACCGGCCACCACCGAGGTGGACGGCGTGTCGCTGAAAATCATCTTCCACTGCGCGGCGCTGGGCTGGGCGTGGGCCGGGAGTAATCGGGCCACATCGGCCTTGATGCGCCTCTTTAGCTCCGCCGTGAGCGGCAGGCGCCAGTCATCGAACAGATTGTTATCGACGCCGGGCGGACGATGCTCGGTGTTGCGGCTATCGCGAATCAGCAGGACCTGCCGGCCCTCTTCCAGCCCCTCGAGCTTGCCTTCCTTGAAGCCGTATTCGACGCCAGCAGTGTGCCCGCTGCGAAACCCGTCGGCTTGCCCGTGCAGCCACGAGGCGCGGTGCTGGGCGCGCAGTTTTGTCAGGCCGTGGCCGAAGAAACGCGCGGCCAGACGCTTGAACCAAGGCATCTCGGCCAGTGGACGAAGTTCAGGAGGAAGATCGGGAATGTGTTGCACCACGCTGACGGACTCCAGGGTGTGAGGCTGTGGCGGCTATGGTGTCTGGATTTACTCTGCAGTTCTAGCGAAATGCTTACAGGTCATCGGTTTAGGCGACGAATTGAAAGTCAGATGAAACGATTTCGAGGCTGAATTCCATCTAATAACCTGATCATGATGCGGCAGTTTTTGCGCTTTTTATCGATGATTGCCTGATAGATGATCGTCGTCATCAACCACGGGCCCCGCCCCCTGACGAACCTTATTGAGGAGACGATCATGCTTGAACTCAGACCCTTCAGCTCGCTGGGCGGCGCCCATCATGGCTGGCTGGACGCGCATCACCACTTTTCGTTTGCCGAGTACTACGACCCGCAGCGGATGAGCTGGGGCAATCTACGCGTGTGGAACGACGACATCATCGCTGCAGGCACAGGTTTTCCGCAGCATCCGCACCGCGACATGGAAATCATCACCTACGTACGTGAAGGCGCGATCACTCACCAGGACAATCTTGGCAACAAGGGCCGTACGGAAGCCGGCGACGTCCAAGTGATGAGCGCCGGCACCGGCATCGCCCACAGCGAGTACAACCTGGAAGACAAGGAAACCAAGATCTTCCAGATCTGGATTCTGCCGACCGAAACCGGTGCCCCTCCATCCTGGGGAGCCAAGCCGTTTCCCAAAGGCGAGCGCGAAGGTTTTGTCACTTTGGCCAGCGGTAAGGCTGGCGACGATGAAAGCCTGCGCATCCGCGCCAACGCACGTCTGGTGGCGGCGAACATCAAGGCTGGTGAAACTGCCGAATACCGTTTGGACGAGGGACGTCGCGCTTATCTGGTCCCCGCCACTGGCGTGATCGAGGTCAATGGCTTGCGTGCGCAAGCGCGTGACGGTGTCGCAGTGGCACACGAGCAAGTGCTGACGGTCACGGCGATCGAAGACAGCGAGATCGTACTGGTAGACCTGGCCTGATCCGCAGGCAATAAAAAAGGGCAACCCTGACGGTTGCCCTTTTTCATGTGCCCATCATTTAGTGGAAATAGCGCCATCCACCAAAGTTTGCGCTTCGGCCACCAATTGCTTGAGGTGGTCGTCGCCGAGGAAGCTTTCGGCGTAGATCTTGTAGATGTCTTCGGTGCCCGACGGACGCGCCGCGAACCAGCCGTTTTCGGTCATGACTTTCAGGCCGCCAATGGCCTGATCGTTGCCCGGTGCGTGGCTGAGAATGCTCTGGATTTTCTCGCCCGCCAGCTCGGTCGAAGTGACCTGCTCCGGCGACAGCTTGCTCAACAATGCCTTCTGCTCAGGATTGGCCTTGGCGTCGACGCGCACCGAGAACGGTTCGCCCAGCTCATCGGTCAATGCGCGGTAGGCCTGGCTTGGATCGCGCCCGGTGCGCGCGGTCATTTCGGCGGCGAGCAACGCAGGAATCAGACCGTCCTTGTCGGTGCTCCAAACGCCGCCATCCTTGCGCAGGAACGAGGCGCCGGCACTCTCTTCACCGCCAAACCCCAACGAACCGTCGAACAGACCGTCAGCGAACCACTTGAAGCCGACCGGCACTTCGTACAGGCGACGACCCAGGCGCCTGGCCACACGATCGATCAGACCACTGCTGACCACGGTTTTGCCCACGGCGGCATCGGCGCGCCATTGCGGACGGTTCTGGAACAGGTAAGCGATCGCCACCGCCAGATAATTGTTCGGTGCGAGCAAACCACCGGACGGCGTGACGATACCGTGGCGGTCGTGATCCGGATCACAGGCGAATGCCACGTCAAAACGTTCTTTCAGACCGATCAAGCCCTGCATCGCGTGGCTGGACGATGGGTCCATGCGGATCTGACCGTCCCAATCGACGGTCATGAAACGGAAAGTCGAATCGACCTGTTTATTCACCACTTCCAGGTCGAGACGGTAATGCTCGGCAATAGCCGACCAGTAGCGCACCCCTGCTCCGCCCAGCGGATCGACACCCAAACGCAGCTTGGCGTCGCGGATGGCATCGAAGTCGATGACGTTGATCAGGTCGGCGACATAGGTGTTGAGGTAATCGTGACGATGGGTCGTGCTGGCCTTGAGCGCTTGCTCGTAGCTGATGCGTTTGACCCCGGCCAGCTTGTTCGCCAGCAGTTCGTTGGCCTTGGCTTCGATCCACTTGGTGATGTGGGTGTCGGCCGGGCCACCGTTGGTAGGGTTGTATTTGTAGCCACCGCTCTGTGGCGGGTTGTGCGACGGGGTGATGACGATCCCGTCTGCCAGGCCAGAGGTACGGCCGCGGTTGTAGCAGAGAATGGCATGGGAAATCGCCGGGGTCGGCGTGTACTCATCACCTTCGGCGATCATCACGGTGACGCCATTGGCGGCGAGGACTTCCAGTGCGCTGGCGCCGGCCGGGGTCGACAAGGCATGGGTATCGATGCCGACAAACAGCGGGCCGGTGATGCCTTGGGCTTCGCGATACAGGCAGATCGCCTGGCTGATGGCCAGAACGTGCCATTCGTTGAAACTCAAATCGAAGGAGCTGCCGCGGTGGCCGGAGGTGCCGAACGCCACTCGCTGGGTAGAAATCGATGCATCAGGCTGGCCGGTGTAATAGGCCGTAACCAGTCGCGGGATATCGACCAACAGTTCCGCCGGTGCCGGTTTGCCCGCAAAAGGACTGAGTGTCATGCAAAAACCTCTGAAATCGGAGTGGTTCAGGAAATGCTGCGCAGTTTACTGGCAGTTTGACCACTGTGCGACGGGATGTATCCAAACCTCGCCCGATGTTTTTTAACGTTATTTGCCCGGCGACAATCGCAGTGCATCGCCGAGAAGTCCGATCACGCCTGGCAAATCCCGATCGCCCTGGTTAAGCGCGCTCAAACGCAGTGAGTCCGCATACAGGCCTTGGAGGCTGAACAGTTCCCCCGGCGCCACGATGACCTGTTGCTTGAGCAGTCGATGAAACACATTCGACATGTCGACGGGGCGTAACGAGCGCACCCACACCGTCGCGCCGCCCCGAGGCTCGACGATCTGCAGCGTATCGCCCAAGCGCTCGCGCAACACCTGTATCAACAGCGTACGGCGCTCACTGAGCATTCGCCGTAACACGCATAAGTGCTGATCAAGCCGTCCGCCGCTCAACAGCCTGGCAATCGCCTTCTGACGTATGGGCGAGAGGCGAAACGCGCGTAACAGGAA
The DNA here is from genome assembly GCF_001297215.1 of Pseudomonas sp. RIT-PI-o. Lineage (NCBI taxonomy): Bacteria > Pseudomonadati > Pseudomonadota > Gammaproteobacteria > Pseudomonadales > Pseudomonadaceae > Pseudomonas > Pseudomonas sp. RIT-PI-o. The sequence continues at coordinate 20,612 of NZ_LHPA01000018.1, forward strand.
ATGACGTTGCAACTCGTCACGCCAATGCCGCGACAGCACAAAGCCGAAAGGCGCTTCGGCACCGATGAATTTCTCGAAGGTGGAAAACACCAGCAAGCGCTGAGGGTCGAGCCAGTTCCGCAGTCGCTGTGAATCACTGCACTCGTCAAGCTCGCTGTAGCAGTCATTCTCCAGCACCCAGACCCCATGTCGCTCCAGCATCCTGGCGATGGCCTGCTGCTGCTCATCACTGAAGCCACGGCCCAGAGGCATGCTCAACACCGATGACAACAGGATCAAACGTACCGGCTCGTTCTTCAAAAGCGATTCCAGTGCCGGCAGATCGAGCGCGCCCTCAGCCTGCGAGGCCCACTCGATCACCCGCACGCCGGACGATTCGAGCAGGCGCAAGATCGCCCAGTCGCAAGGCGATTCGACAACGACAGCGGCGTGACGCAATTCCAGTACCGAAATCAGAATCTCCAGTATTCCCCGCAAATCAGCACCGATATAGACATCATCGGCATGCCAGTAATGCTCCGTCGAACAGGTATAACGCGCCGCCAGAGCGACCCGCAGCTCCAGCTCACCGCAAGGCTGCGCCAATGTCTGGGGCTGACGCGGGTATTGACGCAACAGCTCCCGCTCCAGCGTCAATAACGGGCTGTCCAGCGGTTGCAGCGACGCCGGCTCGTCGGCGCTCAAAACACACATGCCGGGACGTCTCGCATTGACGTAAACGGTTTCCAGCAGATCACTGCCATTGCCGAGCGAGTCCACGCTGAACAGCGCGTTCGCGTAATACCCTGATTTGGCTATGGAATAGACCCGACCTTCTTTTTCCAGGAGCGAATACGCGTATTGCACCGTCGAAATGGACACGTTCAACCGGTCAGCCAGTTGGCGCAACGAGGGCATGCGTACCGCCGTGCTCCCGGTGGCATCATCAATCAGCGTCGTCAGATATCGATAAACTGCCTGATAAACAAAATCATTGTCCCGCGCGCCCTTCACAACCTCGTTTCCGTAGACATTGGTTCACAACCCAACTCTTGGTTCACCGTCAGCGTTCCGTAGACCGCTCGACTCGCGAAACTGGCTCTGTCTCTCCCGGATCTGCATTTTCGCAGGCAAATTCTTCGGGCGCACAAAGCTGCACAGGTCCCATCGCATAGAGACGGATAACCAGTCTGACTGGCAACCCACTGACCTCCATGATCCATTTCAACACTTGCTCAGGGGCATGCAGGCCTTGCAGGGCGCGGTGCAGGTCTGGCATCGCAACCAGCATGCCGGGGTGACAGTTGCGCAGGAACCGCTCGAGGCCTCTACCGCTGTCGATGAACGGTGCAAACAACAGGCACACCAACTGCGTTTCGTTCAGTCCGAAACCGTGCAAAAGGTAATCCTCCGCATGCATTCGCAGATGCTCGGGCTGCCGAACGTTGTCAAAGCACGACAGCAAATGCTCGCAGACGGACTCCGCCACCTGCTGTCGGCGCATGTCGGCCAGGGTATTACGCAGGTAATCGTCGATACCTGCCTCATAGGTGCGCCCCTCGATGAACCGTGCGTACAGACCTTGCACATGCGCCGAAATCAGCGGGTCGGCAAACACCGCTTCGCCTTGATACAGCGCCCGGTCATCCGGTTCAAAGCCGAGGAATTCGCCCAACAGGGGCCAGCGGTCCTCCAGCTTGCCTACCATCATGTCGTTGATGTCGATAAAACTGGTGCGCCGGCAGGCTTCGAACTCACCCTCAGGTCGCCAGGCCGTCCGGTCATCTTCAGCCCGCAGCTCGCGGTAGAAATCGTCGCCCAGCCCGTCCAGCAGCGGAAACAGCGCCTCGAATCCGCTGTGGACCAGTCCGGGACCTGCGATCGCCACTCGCTGCATCGCACGGTTAAGGCCTTCGAGGAAATGCTGCTGACTGCTCTTGGTTTCGGTACTGATCATGGCGTCGACACCATTGTTCCAGCGGGCGATCTGGCTGTAGTACTCGGCGGTGGCGAGATAGGCGTCATCCCACAATTGGGGCGCTTCGATCCAGGTCCGACAATGCCCGACCAGCAGCAGATTGATGCGACTGGCTTCACGACCGTCGTCGCTGACAGGCGTGCGGTGATCGAAGGCCAGCACCTCGCGGTTATCGACCATCAGCAACTCGACCCGAGGATCGTCATATAGAAACAGTGCACTGTAGCTGCGATGCAGGTTGTGCAGGGCAACGGGACTGTCGCCATTCCAGCGCAAGGCGGCGACGCGCAACTGGAACGTCGCAGGCGCACGGCTGGCAATCGTCAGTTGCGCTGCTCGGAGCAAAGCCAGGGTGTAGCAGCTGTCACGCGAGCCGGACTGATGCACCAGCACCTTGAACTGCCCGATGTTGTCCATTCCGCCAGCAGCCACGACCAGGCGCTGAATCAGTAACTGCAACGCCGTGCGCTCGGCTCGGGAAAAGAAACTCAGCAAACGCTGCAATACTTGCTGATAGACATAGTTCATTGCCTGATCATGGATCGTGCTCATCGGTATTTACCCGGTATCAAAAGATTCATGCCACGCAAACATCACAGTGAGCGCAACAATTGGATCAATAAGTAATAGACGCTGAAATGCTAACACTTACAAAGTTGTAGTTATTTGAAACACTTCACCTGAAAAAACTGTCATGAAGGCCCGCCGGCGCGCTCAACCGCCCGTATTTACTGGCCTTTCTCGAATCGAAAATAATCTGAGGAAACTTCCCACAGCGTCCCACGACAATTCATTACAAGAAATAGAGAAGCAACTTCCGAATCGCCCTACAGCAATTAAACAGAAATTGACGAAGCCAGCCGAGCTAGCCGTTTGATATTGCCCCGGACAAATTGAATGCACAGCCATAGCTCATTCCTTGAGATGAAAGTAATCATTCAATTATCAGCGCTTAGAGTGTGATTAGAAGATACAGATGAACAGCAAAAACCAGTTCAGTTGCTGAAATAGTCGGAGGTGCGGGATGGGGAAAGGTCTGCTGACAGGGGGAAACATAAACAAAAAAAGAGTCCGTGAGGCCACGGACTCTGATCTCCGGATCTACGCCGGCTCGACTTGCAGTGCCACCCGTTCGCGGCATGGGCATTCGTCCATGTAGCGGTGTGCTTCGACGAACTCGTTGAACGGGAATACACGGGTTTTGAGCGGAAGCAACACACGGTCAGCGGTCAATTGGTTGATGTCGCGCAAGGCACGTTGCAACGCGACGTGGTCCTGGACAATGCCCAGCTCGGGTTTGCCGGTGAAGTTGCCGATGCAGTGAACGAAGAACTGGATATTCTTCTGAAACGCTGCGCAAGCCGGGAACGGGGTCTGATTACCGCCCTGCAGGCCATACAGGACCAGACTGCCGCGTGGCGCCAGGACATCACCAAGCAACGACATCTGCGGGCCGCCCAGGCCATCGAAAACCACATCGACGCCACGGTTGTCGGTGATCTTGTTGATGCGCATCAACAGATCTTCCTCTTCGGTGACGATGACTTTTTCCGCACCGAGGGACAGCAGGTACTCGCGTTCCTCCGCCGATTTGGTCGCCGCGATCACTCGCACACCCAGCGCTTTACCGAGCTGGACAAACGAGGGGCCGGCGCAGTGACTGGCATCCGTCACCAGAGCAAATTGCCCGGGTTTGACCCGCGCCAGATCGGCATAGGCAAAGTAGGCAATCAGCAGCGGCGTGTAATGCACGCTGGCTTCGATCGGGCTGAGCACATCCGGGTAACGGGTCAGCGCCGTACGCGGCAGGACGATGGACTCGCCGTACACCGGATAGTCGTTCGGGCTTTCCGCCGGAAAACTGGCCACTTTGTCACCGACGGACAGGTCGTCTACATCAGCGCCCACGGCAGTGACCACACCGGCCATTTCGTGACCGAGGCCCGATGGCAGACGTGCCTGGGACGACGCCAGATTCTGACGCCACAGGGTGTCGTACCAACTGATGCCGATCGCCTCGACACGCACCTGCACTTCGCCAGGACCTGGCTGAGCGGCCGCATGCTCTTCGCATTTGAGCACCTCGGCCGGACCAAACTTGTGAAAACGGATCGTGCGGGACATCGCAAACCTCGTCAAAGTAACCTCTAATGCCATGAACTCTATCTGGGCTTTTGACCCAAGACCATCAGTGGCTATTAATAGTCGACATGCCTGTCATTGATTCCGCAGCAGGAGCGGCATTGGCAAAATCCATGAAAAAAGGCCTGCCACCGTCGCAGTAAAGCTGAATTTTCCGGTGCAGAGTACCAGCCTTTCCCCGTAAGATTCATGCCGGCCATTGTTCTCATATGGCCGCCCTCGTCAAGTTTGATGACTCTGCCAGGACTCCAGATGAATCGTAATGACCTGCGTCGTGTCGACCTGAACCTGCTGATCGTGTTCGAAACATTGATGCACGAACGCAGTGTGACTCGGGCCGCGGAAAAATTGTTCCTCGGCCAACCCGCCATCAGCGCGGCGTTATCGCGCCTGCGCAGCCTGTTTGACGATCCATTGTTTGTCCGCACTGGCCGCAGCATGGAGCCGTCCGCGCGCGCCGTGGAAATCTTCGCCCTGCTCTCACCCGCACTCGATTCGATCTCGACCGCCGTCAGTCGTGCCGCCGAATTTGACCCGGCGACCAGCACGTCAGTGTTTCGCATCGGCTTGTCCGACGATGTTGAGTTCGCGCTGCTGCCGATGCTGCTCAAGCGCCTGCGCGCCGAAGCACCGGGCATCGTCCTCGTGGTGCGCCGCGTCAACTACATATTGATGCCGGGCCTGCTCGCCTCCGGCGAGATTTCGATCGGCGTCAGCTACACCACCGACCTGCCGGCCAACGCCAAGCGCAAAGTCCTGCGCCGCAGCGCACCGAAGCTGCTGCGTGCCGACACCGTGCCGGGGCCGCTGAGCCTCGACGACTACTGCGCCCGACCGCACGCACTGGTGTCGTTCGCTGGCGACCTCAGTGGTTTTGTCGATGAAGAACTGGAAAAGCTGGGGCGCAAACGCCATGTGGTGCTGGCGGTGCCTCAGTTCAACGGATTGGGCACGCTGCTGGCGGGAACCGATATCGTCGCGACCGTCCCCGATTACACGGCTGAGGCACTGACGGCAGCTGGCGGTCTGCGTGCTGAGGATCCGCCACTGCCGACGCGTACGTTTGAATTGCACATGGCCTGGCGCGGGTCGCAGGATAATGATCCGGGAGAGCGGTGGTTAAGGTCGCGGATTCAGATGTTTTTTGGCGACCCGGATAGCCTGTAGCCGGATCTACTTGCCACCCGTCACATCCAGAAATGTCCCGGTGACAAACGAAGCCTCCGCGCTGGCCAGCCACAAGATGGCCCGCGCTACCTCTTCCGGCTGTCCGCCCCGACCCATCGGGATCGAATCCTTCACGCGATCAACCCGACCCGGTTCGCCGCCGCTGGCGTGCATGTCGGTATAGATGTGCCCCGGGCGAATGCAGTTGACCCGAATTCCTTCCCGCGCGACTTCCTTGGCAAAGCCGATGGTGAAGGTTTCCAGCGCGCCTTTGGATGCTGCGTAGTCGACGTATTCATTCGGGCTGCCCAGCCGGGCCGAGGCAGACGAAATGTTGATCACCACGCCGCCCGCTCCGTGGTGGCGCTGAGACATGCGCTTCACCGCCTGCTGCGCGCACAGGATCGGTCCCAGAGCATTGACCGCGAAAATACGCTGCATGCGTTCGAAGCTCAGGTCTTCCATACGTGACTGTTTCGCCAGCACACCAGCGTTATTCACCAGAACGTCGATGCGCCCGAATGAGCGATCGATGGCCGCGAACAGTTCAGCGACCTGCTGCGGGTCAGCACTGTCAGCACGCACCGCCAGCGCCTTGCGCCCCAATGCTTCAACATCGGCCACCACCGCCAGCGCGGCGGACTCGTTGGCGACGTAGCTGATGGCAACGTCGTAGCCTTGTGATGCGGCGAGTCTGGCGGTGGCGGCGCCCACTCCGCGACTGCCGCCGGTGATCAGAATCAGCGGTGCTTGCGAGGCCTTGTGCATGTGACGTTCTCCTGAACAGTTGGGCTGTGTCAGCCGATGATGATGGCGCCGCAGGCGATGACCACGCACGCCAGCATTCGGCGGACGGTGAGCTTTTCGCCGAGGAACAAATAGCCGAGCAACGCAGCGAACAGCACGCTGGTTTCGCGCAGGGCCGATACCGCGCCCAGTGGCGCTTCGTTCATGGCGTAGATGACGATTGCGTAGGCCAGCAGCGAGACCAGCCCGCCGACCACCGCGGTGAGCATTCCGGGCCGCACGGAAAACAGGCTACGGGCGTCGCGCAGGCCGATATAGACCACCGGCATCAACACGCCCCACAGGGCACTCATCCACACCGTGTACGCGAGTGGCGCTCCGGAAAGCCTGGCGCCAATGCCATCGACGACGCTGTAGGCGGCGATGAAGCATCCGGTGCCCAGTGCATAAGGCAAGCTCGGCACCGACAGGCTGCGTCCCCGGAACGCCAACGAAATAATCCCCCCGGACACCAGGCCAATGCCGAGCAGCTCAGCGGGAGTGATGGTTTCGCCGGCAAACAGTGCGGCGCCGAGGGTAATCAGCGCCGGCGATGAACCGCGGGAAATCGGGTAGATCTGCCCTAGATCGCCAACCCGATAGCTGCGCACCAGAAACAGGTTGTAGCCGACATGCAGCAATGCCGAGAGCAGCGCATAACCCCAGCTCTCAGGTGCAGGCGGGGCCATGAAAACGGCGGCGGCGGCGCAGACGATGGCGATGGCGACGCACATCATTGTCATCGACCAGAGCCGATCGGCGCCGCCGCGCAGCAGCGCGTTCCAGCTGGCGTGCAGGAGCGCGGCGAACAGGACGAGGAGTACGAGATGGATAGGCATGGCGCATTCTAGGCATCCCCGGCGCCGGTGTTACAGAGAAGTCTGCTCATTGCACCATGAGCAGAAGCTCATACTTCACAGTTGTGCGCTCTGCACCTTCAACGCTTCCCCAAGCAACCATTGGCGAAATCTGAGTATGTGCGGCTGGGCTTCGATGCCTTTGGGGCAGACGAAATAGTAGGCAAGCGGCGATGGGAAAGGCACGTCGAACAGCCTCACCAGGCGACCGTCGCCGATTTCATTCTCGACATGGCCGCTGCGCACCAGCGCCACGCCCTGACCGAGCAACGCGGCTTCCACCGTCATGTTGGTGTCGCCGAACCTGACGCTCTCGCGCAGCGGCGAAAACCCGAGACCGATGGATTGAAACCACACCTCCCATTTCGGCACCAGCTCGGCGCCGTCGCGGGTCAGCAAGGGCATTTGCAGCAACTCTGCGGGACTGCCCGGCATGCCGACGCGCTGCAGCAGTTCAGGGCTCGCCACGGGAAACACCTGCTCGCCAAACAGGAACTCCGTGTACAGACCGGGATAATTGCCTTTGCCCAAGCGGATCGCGACGTCGGCTTCGCCGTTGGCGAAGTGAATGATCTTGTCCGTGGTGTCCAGTGACACCAGCAATTCCGGATGCTGGCGTGACAGGCTCGGCAAGCGTGGCAGCAACCACTTCAAGGCAAAGGAGTAGGTGGTGCTGACGCGCAGCCGCACCCTGCCCTTTTGTTCGCGCAAATCGTCCAGCGTCGCCTCCAGACTGATGAAAAACTCGCGCACGATCGGCGCCAGCGTAGCGCCCGCTGCCGTGAGGCGTAACGCCTTGCCGCGTTCGAACAACTGCAGCCCCCACAAATCCTCCAGATGTCGCAGCTGATGACTGACTGCGCTCTGGGTCACGTGCAGTTCCTGCGCGGCCGCGGTGAACGTCGGGTGTCGGGTGGCGACTTCAAAAGCGCGCAGCGTTGCGGTCGGGGGCAGGTCTCGCATACAGAAGGGTTCCGGAGATGGGCGAAGGATCGGAGCATGAGTCTCCATTCATGTTAGAGCGAAACGCCACTGTTTTCAGCCAGTCGTACCTGGTCACACTGCCATAACACGATGATGGCAAAGAGCCGTGACAAATCGCGCGATAGAGATTAAATTACCGCCGCCCCGCCGATGGAGGGTCGGGCATTCGCATTCAGTTAAGGAAAACGATGGCAATGGTCTATTGTCGTGCTTGCGCCAAGGAGCTCCATGAGACGGCGCTCACCTGCCCCCAATGCGGGGCGAGCCAACAGGCCTTTGTGCCATCTTCGCAAGCCGGGATTCCCTGGCTGGCCATCGTTTCGCTGATCTTCGGAATTATCTGCGCTATCACTCTGTTTGATGATTCCGATTGGGACTTCGAAACGATCCTCGGCGTCGGACTGTTCAGCGTCGCAGGTCTGGCTTGCGGCATCATCTCCATCAACGAAAAACACCCCGGAAGAAACCTCGCGATCGCCGGCATCATATTGTCAGGCCTGACCGCGCTGGTTCTTTTCTGTCTATCGATCCAATAATTTTAGGGAAAAAATATGAGCATGGTTTACTGCCGCGGTTGCGCCAAGGAAATCAGTACGCTAGCGCTGGCGTGCCCTCAGTGCGGCGCGCCTCAGGCGGCTCCGCAGGCCTACCCAAGCGGCCCTGCCATCACGACAGGCAACCCTTACCTTGAGGCGTTGAAGAATTACGCCGTGTTCAACGGTCGCGCCACGCGCCGTGAATACTGGTTGTTCTTCCTGATCAACATGGGCGTCGCGTTCGTGGTGGGCTTCATTGACGGCTTTGCCAACACTGGTGGCGTGCTGCAAGGCCTTTATAATCTGGCGCTGCTGATCCCGAGCATTGCTGTCGGCGTGCGCCGTATGCACGACACGGATCGCAGTGGCTGGTGGTTGCTGCTGCCGATCGTCAACATCGTTTTCCTGGCGCAGGACAGCCAGCCTGGGCCGAACCGTTTCGGTGCCAACCGCAAAGGCATCAACTGACACAACGGCAACACGCTGACCGGAACGGCCTTCATGGCCGTTTCTTCATTTATGGTCGAGGATTTTCAATTGCGGTGAATCATTGCGAATCGCGCAACACAGAATTGCCTTGAAGCCGATTGATAGGCACCTAACGAAAGGTGCATGCTAGAGGGCTGTCTCGGCGCTTATATCATTCCGAATGATAGTTACCTTCGCTTCATTCGATTCGTGCCATCACACCCCCGCCGAGCATCATCCGCCCATCTTCAATACTTCGGCGGATTGCATCCATGGAACAATCACTCAAACATTTGCGCTTCCCGTTGGCCATGCTGGCCGTACTGGTGATGAGCGCCTGCGGCAAAACTCCGGAGACTGCCGGCGCCCCGCCCGCTGCCAAAGTCAGCGTAGCCAAGGTGCTGGAACAACCGGTCAACGAGTGGGATGAATTTACCGGGCGTCTCGAAGCGCCGGAAACCGTAGAGATCCGGCCACGGGTTTCGGGCCAGATCGATCAGGTCGCCTTCACCGAAGGCGCACTGGTCAAGAAAGGTGACCTGCTGTTCCAGATCGACCCGCGTCCGTTCCAGGCCGAGGTACGCCGCCTCGAAGCCTTGGTCGCCCAAGCCCGCGCCACCGCCACTCGCAGCGAAAACGAAGCAGCTCGCGGTGAACGCCTGCGCACCAGCAACGCCATTTCCGCTGAACTGGCCGACTCGCGCACCAGCGCCGCCCAAGAGGCCCGCGCCGCCGTCGGTGCTCTGCAAGCACAACTGGACCTGGCCAAACTGAACCTGAGCTTCACCCGCGTTACCGCACCGATCAGTGGCCGCGTCAGCCGCGCCGAAATCACTGCCGGCAACCTGGTGACCGCCGACACCACTGCGCTGACCAGCGTCGTCTCCACCGACAAGGTCTACGCCTACTTCGACGCCGACGAACGCGTGTTCCTCAAATACACCCAACTGGCCCGCAACGGCCAGCGCGGCGCAACCACGCCGGTGTACATGGGCCTGTCCAACGAGGACGGCAACCCGCACCTGGGCCAGATGAACTTCGTCGACAATCAGGTCAATCCGAAAACCGGCACCATCCGTGGTCGCGCCGTGTTCGACAACGCTGACGGCACCTACACCCCGGGCCTCTATGCACGACTGAAACTGGTCGGCAGCGGCACCTATAACGCCATGTTGATCAACGACGAAGCCGTTGGCACTGACCTGGGCAAGAAGTTCGTGCTGGTGATGGATGGCGACAACAAGACCGCCTACCGCGCCGTCGAGCTCGGTCCGAAGATCGAAGGCCTGCGCATCGTTCGCAACGGTCTGAACAAGGACGACACCATCATCGTCAAGGGGCTGCAGCGGGTTCGTCCCGGCTCTCCGGTTACCCCTGAAGTGATTCCGATGGCCAGCGAGCAGACCCTCGCCGCCCTTGCTCAACAACGTCAAGCGCTGGAAGCCAGCAACCTGCCCAAAGTTGCCCCTGCCAAGGGCGCATCGGGTTCGGCTGCGAAGCTGGCTGCTACGACCCCACGCGGTTAAGGGACGACAACTCCGATGAATTTTTCCCAATTCTTCATTTCCCGGCCGATCTTCGCAGCGGTGCTCTCGCTGTTGATCCTGATCGCCGGTGCGATCTCGCTGTTCCAGTTGCCGATCAGTGAATACCCGGAAGTCGTGCCGCCGACCGTGGTCGTGCGCGCCAACTTCCCGGGCGCCAACCCCAAGGTCATCGGTGAAACCGTAGCCGCTCCGCTGGAGCAGGCGATCACGGGTGTCGAGAACATGCTGTACATGTCCTCGCAATCGACCGCTGACGGCAAGATCACCCTGACCATCACCTTCGCCCTGGGCACTGACCTGGACAACGCGCAGGTGCAGGTGCAGAACCGGGTGACCCGAACCGAGCCGAAGCTTCCCGAGGAAGTGACGCGCATCGGTATCACCGTCGACAAGGCTTCGCCCGACCTGACCATGGTTGTGCACTTGACCTCGCCGGACAAGCGCTACGACATGCTCTACCTGTCCAACTACGCGATCCTCAACATCAAGGACGAGCTCGCTCGCCTGGGTGGTGTCGGTGACGTGCAGTTGTTCGGTATGGGTGACTACTCGCTGCGAGTCTGGCTCGACCCGAACAAGACCGCTTCGCGCAATCTGACCGCGACCGATGTGGTCACCGCCATTCGCGAGCAAAACCGTCAGGTCGCCGCCGGTCAACTGGGCGCGCCCCCTGCCCCGACCGCGCAAAGCTTTCAGCTGTCGGTCAACACTCAGGGCCGTCTGGTCTCCGAGGAAGAGTTCGAGAACATCGTCATTCGCTCTGGCGACGACGGGGAGATCACCCGTCTCAAAGACATCGCTCGCGTCGAACTCGGCTCCAGTCAGTACGCCCTGCGTTCGTTGCTGAACAACCAGCCGGCCGTAGCGATTCCGATCTTCCAGCGTCCGGGCTCCAACGCCATCGACATTTCCAACGAAGTGCGCGGCAAGATGGAAGAGCTGAAGAAAGGCTTCCCCCAGGGCATGGACTACAGCATCGTTTATGACCCGACGATCTTCGTCCGCGGTTCGATCGAGGCGGTGGTTCACACCCTGTTCGAAGCACTGATCCTCGTGGTGCTGGTGGTAATTCTGTTCCTGCAGACCTGGCGCGCTTCGATCATTCCGTTGGTCGCGGTTCCGGTATCGTTGATCGGTACGTTTGCGGTCATGCACCTGTTCGGTTTCTCACTCAACGCCCTGTCGCTGTTCGGTCTGGTACTGGCCATCGGTATCGTGGTCGACGACGCCATCGTGGTGGTAGAGAACGTCGAACGGAACATCGAACTCGGACTGACGCCGGTCGAAGCCACCAAACGTGCCATGCGCGAAGTGACCGGGCCGATCATCGCAACGGCACTGGTGTTGTGTGCAGTGTTTGTTCCGGCGGCGTTCATTTCCGGCCTCACCGGGCAGTTCTACAAACAGTTCGCTCTGACCATCGCCATCTCGACCGTGATCTCGGCGTTCAACTCGCTGACCCTGTCGCCCGCGCTGGCCGCTGTGTTGCTGAAAAGCCACGACGCGCCGAAAGACCGCTTCTCGAAGGTGCTCGACAAGATCTTCGGGGGCTGGCTGTTCCGTCCGTTCAACCGCTTCTTCGACCGCGCCAGCCATGGCTACGTCGGCACCGTGCGCCGGGTCATCCGCGGCAGCGGCATCGCTCTGCTGCTGTACGCAGGCCTGATGGTGCTGACCTTCTTCGGTTTCTCCAGCACGCCGACCGGTTTCGTACCGGGCCAGGACAAGCAATACCTGGTGGCCTTCGCGCAATTGCCGGACGCCGCGAGCCTGGATCGCACCGAAGACGTGATCAAGCGCATGTCCGACCTCGCGCTGAAACAGCCAGGCGTGGAAAGCGCCGTAGCGTTCCCGGGCCTGTCGATCAACGGCTTCACCAACAGCCCGAACGCCGGCATCGTCTTCGTGACCCTGAAACCGTTCGACGAGCGTAAAGACCCGAGCATGTCCGCCGGCGCGATTGCCGGTGCCTTGAACGGTCAGTACGCGAACATTCAGGAAGCGTACATGGCGATCTTCCCGCCACCGCCGGTACAGGGCCTGGGCACCATTGGTGGTTTCCGCCTGCAAATCGAAGACCGGGGCAACCTGGGCTACGACGAGCTGTACAAAGAAACCATGAACATCATCAACAAGAGCCACAACGTGCCGGAACTGGCCGGTCTGTTCACCAGCTACACGGTGAACGTGCCGCAGGTCGATGCCGCCATCGACCGGGAAAAAGCCAAGACCCACGGCGTGGCCGTCAGCGACATCTTCGACACCCTGCAGATCTACCTGGGTTCGCTGTATGCCAACGACTTCAACCGCTTCGGGCGTACCTATCAGGTCAACGTTCAGGCCGAACAACAGTTCCGTCTTGAATCCGATCAGATCGGTCAACTGAAAGTACGCAACAACAAAGGCGAAATGATCCCGCTGGCGACCTTCATCAAGGTCAGCGACACCTCCGGGCCGGATCGGGTAATGCACTACAACGGCTTCATCACCGCGGAAATCAACGGTGCCGCAGCCCCCGGCTACAGCTCGGGCCAGGCGGAAAAAGCCATCGAGAAACTGCTCAAGGAAGAACTTCCGAACGGCATGACCTACGAATGGACCGATCTGACGTACCAGCAGATTCTGTCCGGCAACACCGCGCTGTTCGTGTTCCCGCTCTGCGTACTGCTGGCGTTCCTGGTACTCGCCGCGCAATACGAAAGCTGGAGCCTGCCACTGGCAGTGATCCTGATCGTACCGATGACCCTGCTGTCCGCCATCACCGGTGTGATCATTTCCGGCGGTGACAACAACATCTTCACCCAGATCGGCTTGATCGTACTGGTGGGACTTGCCTGCAAGAACGCGATTCTGATCGTAGAGTTCGCCAAGGACAAACAGGAAGAAGGCCTCGACCCGCTCGCTGCGGTTCTGGAAGCCTGCCGCCTGCGTCTGCGGCCGATCCTGATGACCTCCTTCGCGTTCATCATGGGCGTGGTGCCACTGGTGTTCTCCAGCGGTGCCGGTGCCGAGATGCGTCACGCCATGGGTGTGGCGGTGTTCTCCGGGATGCTTGGGGTGACCTTCTTCGGTCTGCTGCTGACGCCGGTGTTCTACGTGCTGATCCGTAACTTCGTTGAACGCAGTGAGCAGCGCAAAGCGGCCAAGGCACACACTCTTCAAAAGCCACTGGAGGCGCACCAATGAGTCTGAAAGTCTTCCTGCCGAGTCTGCTGGTGCTGGCCCTCAGCGCCTGCGCCGTCGGCCCCGACTACAAGACCCCAGCCACGGAGGCGGCCAACATCACGACCGCCACCGACGGCGCCGCCGGACAAAAGAACTTCGACCGTTCGAAATTCGAAGGCATCTGGTGGCAGCAATTCGACGATCCGACCCTCAACCAGTTGGTAAGTCAGTCGCTGCAAGGCAACCGTGAACTGCGCGTGGCGTTCGCCCGCTGGAAAGCCGCCCGGGCGATCCGCGACGACGCCAGCAACGACGCGATGCCGACCATCACCAGCCGCGCCAGCAGTGACTTGGGCAAAGGCCAGATTCCCGGCCAGACCACCGACCGGGTCAATAGCGAACGCTATGACCTGGGTCTGGACATGGCCTGGGAGCTCGACCTGTTCGGGCGCATCCAGCGCAATCTGGAAGCCAGCGACGCCGACCAGCAGGCTGCCGAAGCCGATCTGTACCAGTTGCAAGTCACCATGATTGCCGAACTGGTCGACGCCTACGGTCAACTGCGCGGCGCGCAGCTGCGGGAAAAAATCGCCGTGGCCAACCTCAACAACCAGGACGAGTCGCGCAAGATCACCATCAGCCTGCGTGATGCCGGTGTCGGTGATCAGCTCGATGTCGAGCGCGCCGATGCGCGTCTGGCCAACGTCGAAGCCAGCGTGCCGCAGTTGCAAGCGGAACAGGTCCGGCAGAAAAACCGTATTGCCACCCTGCTCGGTGAACGCCCGGACAAACTGACCGTGGATCTGAGTCCGAAAGACTTGCCGGCGATTGCCAAAGCGCTGCCGATCGGTGATCCGGGTGAACTGCTGCAACGTCGTCCCGACATCCTCAGCGCCGAGCGGCAACTGGCTTCGGCCACTGCGCGCATCGGCGTGGCCAAAGCCGACCTGTTTCCCCGGGTCAGCCTCAGCGGCTTCCTCGGCTGGACGGCGGGGCGCGGCTCGCAGATCGGTTCCTCGGCGGCCAACGCCTGGGCGCTCGGCCCGAGTATTACCTGGGCTGCGTTTGACCTCGGCAGCGTCCGCGCTCGTCTGCGTGGCGCTGACGCCGATGCCGAAGGCGCACTGGCCAACTACGAGCAACAAGTGCTGCTGGCTCTGGAAGAATCGGAAAACGCTTTCAGTGATTACGGCAAACGTCAGCAACGCTTGATTTCGCTCATTCGTCAGAGCGAATCGAGTCGCAAGGCCGCTGATCTGGCGGAAATCCGCTACCGCGAAGGCACCACCGATTTCCTCGTCCTGCTCGACGCCCAACGTGAGCGCCTGAACGCCGAAGACAGTCAGGCCCAGGCCGAAGTCGATCTGTATCGCGGCATCGTCGCGATCTACAAGGCCCTCGGCGGTGGCTGGCAACCGGAGACAGTCGCCAGCCAGTAAAGATTGTTAAAGAGCTCCTTTGGTTGGCCGCAACCAACCAATTTTTTTGCCCCGCGTATCATTCGGTCGCGGGGTTTTTTTATGCCCTTGAGCAGCGCTTGAATTCCTTGTGGGAGCGAGCCTGCTCGCTCCCACAGTGGTTCATGGGCGGTCTTGAGATTTGTGATCCTCCAAAACCGTCACTGTGGCCGTTGTGCCCGCGCGCAGGCGGTTCTTCCCGGCAAAATCACCATCAATGCCAATGCGCACCGGCACCCGCTGCGCCAGTTTCACCCAGGTGTAGCTCGGGTTGATGTTCGCCAGCAGTCGACTGCCCGGCGCGTTCTCGCGGTCGGCAATGGCGAAGGCGATGCTTTCTACCGTGCCGCCGAAGCTCTCGCCGCTCATCAACTGAATGCGCACCCGGTCGCCCTCCTCGATTCGCGGCAGCTTGGTTTCTTCGAAATAACCGCTGACGTAGAACGAATCACTGTCGACCAGCGCCAGCAGTGCTCCGCCTGCCTGCGCGTAGTCACCCTGGCGGGTCAGCAGGTTGGTCACGTAACCGCTGACCGGCGATTCGACACGGGTGCGCTGCAGATCCAGTTCGGCTTGAGTCAGCGCGGCAATCGCCAGTTGCACATTGGCCTCAGCCAGCCCGAGGTTGGCCTGATTGCGCAACAGATCCGCCTGGGCAACCGCCACGTCGGTGCTGGATTTCTCCCACTCCTCACCGGAAATCGCGAAGCCTTGCTTTAGCGTGCGTCGCCGACGTTCTTCGCTCTGGCGTTGTTTGAGCAGGGCTTCACTGGCGACGATCGCCGCTTGCGATTGCCCCAGCGAAGCCTTGGACACTTCCACCGAACGCCGGGCATGCTCGACCGCCAATTGATAGCGCGCCGGATCGATCTCCAGCAGCAATTGGCCCTTGTCGACATGCTGGTTGTCCTGCACCGCCAGTTTGACGATACGCCCCGAAACATCTGCCGACAGCGTCACCACATCCGCCCTCACCCGGGCATCCCGCGTCCACGGCGCGCGGGTGTAATACTCCCAGGCGAACCAGCCAAGGACGATCGCCAGGATCACCACAGCCACGGTCATCATTCGTGCAACTAGCGCTTTCAAGACATCAGGCTCCCATCAACAGAATCAGCGTGGCACAGACACAGGCGTACAGCGCGCCCTCGAACAGCGCTTCATGCCAGACCAGGCGCAGTACGCCCAGGCGCCGCAGGCACCAGTCCAGCAACATGAAAATCGGAATCGCCAGTAACAGCGCTTGGGCAATCGGCGGCAGATAGACGCCGCCAATCTCGAAATCAATGGGCAAGTTGCGGTTCTCCTTGCAGGACTTGAGGTTGCAGATGCTCGCCGTGGCGCTCGAGGAACGACACCACAATCAGCAGCGCCACGCGCATACGGAACACCGACCATAAATGTTCGTGACTGTCGGCGTGCAGCTCGTCCAGCTCATCTCCGAGTTGGTGCAGCGTGGCAAGCAGTGCGGCGAGTTGCACATCACCGCGTCCGGCAACCAGGCGACCGGTTTTGCGTAACGCCGACGCCAGGCGCTGGCCGAACGCGTCGGTGAGCAATCCATTGTTCAAAGCCTGCTGCCGCAGTTGATGCATGGCGACGCCCACGGCCACGCAAGCCAGACTGATTTCGTACAGGCGCTGCATGGCGCGGTCGTTCGCCGCTGGGAGCAGGCCGAGCATGCTGGTCAGGCGATCGGTCATCCGACTCTCGAAGGCGAATTGTTGTTCATCGGTCGCCGGCATTTTGCTGAGCTGGTACACCTGCTCCCGCGCTTCGCCGTACAAACGGCGAATGCGCAAGTCCGGGCGGAAGGGAAAGATCAGTGCATAGACGATCAGGGCCAGCATCGCTGCACTGACATAAGCGCCGGCAAATTCGAACCATTGGATCGCCGTGTTCTGCCCGGTGCCGGTATTTTGCGGTCCGAGCATGAGAAAGCTCGACAGGCCGAGGCCCATGCCTATCCCGGCGGTGGCCGGACTGGAAATGCCCACGGCAATGGCATACAGCAGCGGCGCGAGCAGCAAGGCGAGCATCTCGAAATCACTGATCGCCGGCACCAGCATGAACTGATAGAGCGCCGACACCACCAGCGCCAGGCCCAGGCCCCGCGCATAGCTTTGCGCAGCCATCAGCGGACGCGGGAAGGTCGCCATCAGCGAGCAGAGAATCCCCACCAGAATCATCCCGCCCCGGGCGCCATCCCACGCGGTTTCGATCCAGATCAGCCCGCTGACCAGAAGCGCAGTAAAAGCGCGAATCGCGTTCATCGAGGCCAGGGTGAAATCCAGGTGCAACGGACTGCTCTGGCCGCGATACAGACAACTGGCCGGGCGCCCTTCCTGTATGGCGTCGCTCAGTTCGAGAATCTGGTCGAGTTGCTGCAGCAGGCGCGCCTGCTCCCAACGCAACGCCCACGCCAGTGAACGCAGGGTCGCGCTCATGTTCTCGGTCTGCTGCTCGGCCTTGTAGGCCAAGGCTTCGAACTGTTGCTGCAACGTGACGAAGCGCTGCCGATCGGCGCCAGACAGCGCGCGCCCCTGTTGCGCCAATTGCTTAAGCAATGCCAGTTCCTCGGCCCGCAGTTGCTGAACCTCCAGCGGCAGATCGCCCTCCCAGCGCTCGATGAGCAATTCGCGTTGATGCCGCAGCGCGGTCAGTCGCGACGTCAGCAACGTCAGCTGATTGCCGAGCAGCAATACCAGGTTGTCGGCACTGCGCAGACGCGGCGCATCGAAATACAAATGGCGCCGCAACCCTTCCAGTGCGCTGATTTCACCGAGCAGTTGCATCTGCCGACGCTGGAACTCGGCTTCGCTTTCTTCCGTGCGAAGCACCTCGGCGGCGTGGCTGGCCGCCAGTTTGATCACCTGATCGATTTTGGCGAAATAGCCCTTGGCGACAGCTTCAGGCCGGGCCGTGAGCAAGCTGACCACGCACACGCAGGCCACCGCCAGCAGGGTTTCGGTGACTCGGGTGACGGCGAGCAAAAAGGTGCCGTCCTGATCTGGAATCGCCAGCAACGCCACAACCACTGCGGTGTAGCCACTGAGCACGAACGCCTGCGAGCTGGTGTAGCGCAACAACGTGCCGCCCGCCGTGCACAGCGCCAGCCACAACGCCAATGTGGTAATGAACGGCAGCGGCGCCTGAGGAAATATCGCCATGATCAGCACTGCCACCGCCGCACCCACGGTGGTGCCGATCACCTGACCGAAACTGCGCGCCAGCGCCATCCCCGCCAGTGGCTGGCTGACAATCACCACGGCCATGATCGACCATTTCGGCTGTTCGAGATCGAAAATGAACGCCAGATAAAGGGTCAACAGCCCGGCGGCGATGGTCCGCAGGGCAAACAGCAAAACAGCCTGACCAGGATGGATCAAAGCCTTGAAATAGGTGAACAGCGCTGACATGGGCACACTCTTTAAAACGACTTCTGCAAGCGTAGACACTGCAACAAAAGCCTGACGGATTTCACAGTCGACACGTGTCGTAGGACGTTTCGCTGGCAAGGGTTTGACTCACGCGCCAAGCTGACCGAAGCTTGCCGCTCTGCTCAAGTTCGAAGCTTTCGGAAACCCGCATGATTCAGTCCCGCCGCAACCTGCTGATCGGCCTAGGCCTCGTACTGATCCTCGGCGTCATCTGGCTGTCCTTGCGCAGCAGCACACCGACCATTCCCGATGCTATCAAACATGGCTACAGCGAAGCGCTCAACGCCGCCCGTACCGGTGAACCCGGAGCGGCGCGCCAGTTGTACCAGCAATTGGGCCGCCCGGACATCTCGGTCAAGCGCCGGGTCTGGCTGCATGGCGAGCTGCCCAATTATCCGAGTCCGCAGGCACTGAAACTCGCTGATATCGACTTGCACCACGAAGCGCCACAAGTGCGCGTCGCGGCGATCAGAAGCATCGTCGGCCTCGTACCCGGCGGGCAGCGCAGTCTGTTGCTCGGGCCGTTGCTCGACGATGAAGAACAAACGGTCCGTTTTGCCGCAATCAATGCCCTGCTCGGCCTGACGCCTGACGAGCTGGGCCTGTATTTCGCGCCGCTGCAGCAGGCCATCGATGGCTGGCAGCAGAATCTCGAAAGCCAGCCGGAAAGCGCCGCCCATTATGCGCAATTGGCCCGCCTGTATATTCACAACGCCGAGTACAAACAGGCTCAAGAGGCCTTGGACAATACCTTGCGCCTGGAGCCCGGCAACCTGCCGGCGCTGGTCATGCAAATCGATGTACTCGATCGCCAGGGTCAAAGCGATGCCGCTCGCCAGTTACTCGCCCGCCAGCTCAAGGCGCAGCCTGATTCGGCCTATCTGCAGCACGCCCTCGGTCTGTGGCTGCTGCATCACGGCCAGCGCGAATACGCGCTGCTGGGCCTGTCCAAAGCCGTCGAGCTGGAGCCCGACAACAAGGATTATCGCTACGACCTTGCCACCACTCTGCACAGCGCAGAAGAGCTGGAAGCGGCGCAGAAACAATTGCAGGAAATCGTCCAGCGCCACCCCGCCGACCGCAAGGCGCGGGTGCTGCTGATCAATTACTGGAAGGAAAGCGGCCAGTTGCAGAATGTACAGATTCTGCTGGCGCAACTCGAACAACTGAATCCAGACGACCCGGCCCTGCAACAAGGTCTTTAATCAAGCTATAGCGGGTGCAATCGGCCACCTGTCCAAAGAAAAAGCGGAACCGTGAACACGCCCTGAGGTCAAGTTACTCAGGCGGCTCACCTAAGCCAGCCGCCGTACCCTAGTCATAAGAGGGCATTTTTTGACTACATCAAACGAGTTGATCAGTGCGAAAGCTGCCGTTGGCATCGCAGGTCTGGATGACATCCTCGCCGGTGGCCTGTCTCGCGGCCATGTGTTTTTGCTCGAGGGTGAACCCGGGACCGGCAAAACCACGGTAGCTCTGCATTTCCTCCGCGCCGGAGCGCTGGCGGGGGAACGCTGCCTGTACATCACTCTCTCGGAAACCGAGAAAGAACTGCGTCAAGGTGCACTCTCCCATGGCTGGGAGCTGAACGAGAACATCCAGATCTTCGAACTGACGCCGCCGGAAAGCCTGCTGAACGCCGAGCACCAGCAAAGTCTGCTGTACTCCTCGGACCTTGAGCTGGGTGAGGCGACCAAGCAGATTTTCGAAGTGGTCGAGCGCTTCAAACCGACCCGCGTGGTGCTCGACAGCCTCTCGGAAATCCGTCTGCTGGCGCAAAGCTCCTTGCGCTATCGTCGGCAGATCCTGGCGATCAAGCACTACTTTGTGCGCTACGACGCCACCGTCCTGTTGCTCGATGACCTGACCACAGAGTCCCTCGACAAAACCGTGCACAGTGTCGCCCACGGCGTCATCCGCCTTGAAGAGCTGACACCGAGCTACGGCGCCGAGCGTCGTCGAGTACGAGTGGTCAAGTATCGCGGACAGAAATACCGTGGCGGTTTCCATGACTTCACCATCATGGGCGACGGCGTCCACGTCTTTCCACGCCTGGTGGCGGCCGAACATCGCGGCGATTACGCACGTCTGCAGTTGTCCAGCGGTATCCCGCAAATGGACGCCCTGCTCGGTGGCGGTATCGAAACCGGCTCAAGCACGCTGATTCTCGGCCCGGCCGGTACCGGCAAATCACTGATTTCGATGATCTTCGCTGCCGCTGCGGTGGCTCGCGGCGAGAAAGCCGCGCTGTTCATTTTCGATGAAGAGCTGGGCTTGCTGTTCGAGCGTATGCGCCATATCGGCATCGACCTTAAAGCCTTGCAGGCGACTGGCAATCTGCTGATCGAGCAAGTGGACGCCGCTGAGCTGTCGCCCGGTGAGTTGTCGCATCGCGTGCGCCGTTGCGTTGACGAGCGCGACATCAAGACCGTCGTTATCGACAGCATCAACGGTTATCAAGCGGCGATGCCGGAAGAAAATGCGCTGGTGCTGCACATGCATGAGCTGCTGCTGTACCTCAACCGTAAAGGCGCAGCGACCTTCATGACTGTTGCCCAGCACGGTCTGGTCGGCGACATGCAGGCGCCGGTGGATATCACCTACCTGGCCGACACGGTGATTCTGTTGCGTTACTTCGAAGCCCTGGGCAAGGTCCGTCGGGCCATTTCGATTATCAAAAAACGCACCGGTAGCCACGAATCGACCATTCGCGAATACCGGATTTCCTCGCGCGGCATGACCATCGGTCAACCGCTGGAATCCTTCCAGGGCGTGCTGCGTGGCGTGCCGACCTACATCGGAGCGGGTAATCCGCTGCTCGAGGATGAAAGCTTGTGACGGTCAATACCCCGTTGGCCGAACGGGTGCTGATTCTGGCGCCCATGGGTCGCGACGGTCAGATTGCGCTGATGATCCTCAATGAGGCCGGTTACGGTGGCCTGATTGCGCCGGATCTTGGCGCTCTGCGGACCGAGCTGGAACTCGGCGCAGGGCTGCTGCTGATTGCCGCCGAAGCGCTGCGCGGGCCGGAACTCGGTGATCTGATCGAGTACCTCGATCAGCAACCCGCATGGTCGGATCTGCCAATCGTCCTGCTGACTCATCACGGCGGCGAGGAACAGGGGCCGCCGTCGCGACTGAGCGCGCTGCTGGGCAACGTGACGTTTCTCGAACGACCTTTCCATCCCGCGACGCTGGTCAGTCTGGTCTCCGCCGCCCTGCGCGGGCGGCGACGACAATATGAAGCGCGCGATCGTCTGATCGACCTGAGTGAAAGCGAACGACGCCTGCAATCGACCCTGGAAACCCTCGAGCAGCAGGTCGAAGAACGCACCGCGCAACTTCGCCACAATGAAGAAGCCCTGCGCCAATCGCAGAAAATGGAAGCGGTCGGCCAACTCACCGGCGGTATCGCCCATGACTTCAACAACATGCTCACCGGCATTATCGGTAGCCTCGAACTGCTGCGCCGACGTCTGGCCAGGGGGCGTACCGAGGATCTCGACAGCCTGATCGATCTCGGCGTGACGTCCGCCAACCGCGCCGCCGGCTTGACCCATCGCCTGCTGGCGTTCTCGCGCCGTCAGTCACTCGACCCGAAAGCCGTGCAAATGAACACGCTGGTGCTATCGATGGGCGAGCTGCTGCAACGCAGCCTCAATGAAAGCATTCATCTGGAAATGCGCCTCGACGACAACCTCTGGGTGGCCGAAGCCGATCCCAATCAACTCGAAAGCGCCCTGCTCAATCTGGTAATCAACGCCCGTGATGCGATGCCCGAGGGCGGCAAACTGGTGGTGGAGACCAGCAATCAGGTTCTGCATCGCGATTTCACTGCGGCTTACAGCAATCTGGAACCGGGCGACTACGTGATGCTCAGCGTCACTGACAACGGCAGCGGCATGCCGCAGAGCGTAGTCAGCCGCGCGTTCGATCCGTTCTTCACCACCAAGCCGATCGGCCAGGGCACCGGGTTGGGCCTGTCGATGATCTATGGCTTTAGCAAGCAATCACGCGGGCATGTGTCGATCGATAGTGAAGTCGATCAAGGCACCACTGTCAGACTGTATCTGCCGCGTTTTCGCGGTGAGGAAGCCGAGCAACCGGTCTCGGATTCACAACAGGCGCCCTACGCGATGGACGGCGAAACCGTGTTGATCGTCGAAGACGACCCGGCGGTGCGGGTGTTGGTCAGCGCCGTGCTCAGTGAGTTGGGTTACGCGTTCGTAGAAGCCAGTGACGCCGATGGCGCCGTGCCGATCCTCAACTCGACGCAGCGCATCGATCTGCTGATCAGCGACGTCGGTCTGCCGGGCATGAATGGTCGGCAACTGGCGGAGGTCGGTCGGCAATATCGACCGGGTCTGAAAGTCTTGTTCATTACCGGTTATGCCGAGCACGCGGCGGTGCGTGGTGGCTTCCTCGACTCGGGGATGCAGATGATCACCAAGCCCTTCACCTTTGATCTGCTCACCGCAAAGGTGCGCGAGATGATCAATAGCTAAAACAACCGGCGCCGTGATGACGGATTACGGCGCCCGTCGTATTAATCAGGCCAGCAATTCCTGAATCTTTTCCTGCAACACATCCAGATCGAACGGTTTTTCGAGAATCGGTGCCTTGTTCGTGATCGGACTGCCAGTCTCGCGGATTTCCTGCGGGTAGCCGCTGATAAAGATCACCTTGAGGTCCGGTCGCAATTTGACGGCCGGCTCGGCGATCTGCACGCCGGAGATTCCCCCCGGCAGGCGAAAATCGGTAATCAGCATGTCCAGGTGAGGTTTGCTGGCGAGGATCTCGAAAGCCTGCTCGCCATTTTCCGCTTGCAACACGCGATAGCCCTGCCCTGACAGGTAATCCGTCAGGACCATCAAGATAACCGGTTCGTCTTCGACGACGAGTACTACATCTTGCGCATCTACGCTCATGGGAAGCCTATGTTCGGTCAATAGCTGCTGATACGACCGTGTGGTCACTCAGAGGTTGCGTCGGATATGCCGTTTTCCTGGATCGGCAGACAAACGCGAAACAGGGCGCCCTCGTTGATTTCACTCTCGACGACGATGGAGCCGCCATGGGCGGCGACGATCTGCTCGGAAATGAACAGACCCAGCCCGAGCCCGGCCACCACCGTCTTGGCGGACACCCGTTCGAACTGCTGAAAAATACGCTTCTGATTCTCGGCGCTGATACCGATGCCGTGGTCCTGAACTTCGACCCGTGCCTCTTCACCTTCGCGATAAACGCGCACCTGAATCGGGCTGCGACCGCCATAACGCAAGGCATTGGTCAGCAGATTGGACACCACTTGCTCGATGCGAAATTCGTCCCAGCAACCTTCAACCGGCGCCGTCGCCTCAAAGGACACACTGGTCTCCGCCGCTTCCATTTGCGGGGCGAAGTTCTGCAGCAGATTGCTGACCAGTTGCACCAGATCGAAACGACTCGGGCGGATCGACAGTTTGCCGGTGCGGATCCGCGAGACATCGAGCATGTCTTCGATCAGGCGGATCAGGCTTTTGATCTGTCGCTCATCGCGGTCAACCATCGCCTGCATCTTGTCGAGGGTGAACGCCGAGGCGTTGTCCCGGGCCAGGTGCATCTTGCGCAGCTGGGTTTCGAGAATCAGGCCATTGAGTGGTGTGCGTACTTCGTGGGCAACGATGGACATGAAGTCATCGCGCATGCGCACCGCTTGCTCGAGCTCAAGCTGAGTGCTTTGCAGCTGTTGCAGCAGCGCTTCCTGCTCACGGCGGGCCTGCTCCAGCGCCTCGACCTGCTGCTTCATGGCCTTGCTCTGGCGATACAGATCGACGAAAACGTTGACCTTGCTCTTCACCGCGTGGATATCCAGCGGCTTGTGCAGGAAGTCCACCGCACCGCTTTCGTAGCCTTTGAACGCGTAGTTGAGTTCACGGCCGGCGGCGCTGACGAAGATGATCGGGATGTTCTTGGTCTTCTCGGTGCCACGCATCAACTCGGCCAGTTCGAAGCCATTCATGCCGGGCATCTGCACGTCGAGAATGGCCATGGCGAATTCGTGTTGCAGCAGCAGCGACAGTGCTTCGTCCGCCGACAGAGCCTTGTAGACCGTGCGATCCTCGCGCTTGATCAGCGCTTCCAGCGCCAACAGGTTTTCCGGCAGATCGTCGACGATCAACAGTTTGGCTTGGATATTACTCAGCATGCGATTCGTTCCAGCTCGACTAGCAGACGGCCGATGCCGTGAATGGGTAGGACATGATCCGGCTGCAGAACGTTCAGTGCAGCCTGGGGCATGGTGGCGACTTGTGCATCCTTGGGATCTTGAACAATGCTCAGGCCGCCGCAGCGCTTGACGCAGGCCAACCCGCGCGCGCCATCCTGATTGGCGCCGGTCAGCAGTATGGCGGCGAGTGTCGGGCCGTAGACGTCGGCGGCGGACTCGAACAGGTAATCGATTGAAGGCCGCGAATGGTGCACGCGATCCTCGAGACTCAGCGACAGGCTGCGATCCGCTTCGATCGACAAGTGATAACCGGGCGTGGCGAAGTACACCGTGCCGGCTTCGATATCCTGCTTGTCTTCGGCTTCTCTTACCGGCATCGCCAGGCGCCGGGAAAACACTTCAGCCAGATGACTGCGGCGCTCTTCCGGCAGATGCAGGACGATGATGATCGGCAGCACATAGCCTTTGCGCAACGGCCCGAGCAGGGTCAGCAAGGCTTCGACACCGCCTGCGGAGGCGCCGATCACGACAGCCTCGATGCGAGGCAGGCTCGGGGTGTCGTTCATAGTTTGCGGTAGATCCGTTCTTGTTTGACCAACGCCTCGAACTGGTTCGAGTAGTTGGAAAAATCCAGGGTTTCCTTGCTGCCCAGCACCAGAAAGCCGCGATGCGACAGCGATTCATGAAACAGCCCGAACGCCCGGTCCTGCAGCTTCTTGTTGAAGTAGATCAGCACATTGCGGCAAGAGATCAACTGGGTTTCGGAAAACACGCTGTCGGTCGCCAGGCTGTGGTCGGCGAACGTCACGTTCTCGCACAGGCTCTTGTCGAAAATCGCGTAGCCATAGGCTGCGGTGTAGTAATCGGCAAATGAACGCTGGCCGCCCGCCTGCTGGTAATTGGCGGTGTAGGCGCGGACATTTTCCATGGAGAAAATCCCTTGCTTGGCCTTTTCCAGCGAGCGCGGATTGATGTCGGTGGCGTAGATGATCGTGCGGTCGAGCAGGCCTTCTTCGCGCAGCAGAATCGCCATCGAGTAGACCTCCTCGCCCGTGCTGCAGCCGGCGATCCAGATCTTCAGCGACGGATAGGTACGCAGCAGCGGCACCACTTCGTTGCGGATCGCCAGAAAGTGCGACGGATCGCGGAACATCTCGCTGACCGGGATCGTCAGCAGTTGCAGCAGTTGCATGAACGCCGTCGGGTCGTGCAGGACTTTCTCCTGCAGCGCCGAGATGGTCGCGCATTCGAACTGACTCAGCGCGTGCTGCACCCGGCGCTTGATCGAAGCGCCGGAGTAGTCGCGAAAGTCATAGCTGTATTTCAGGTAAATCGCCTCGATCAACAAGCGTAATTCGATTTCGCTGTTGCGCTCGGCTGAACTGCTGCGTTCCACTAGATGCGTTCCATTTTCGGTAACCACACACGTATCAGCGAGAACAGACGATCCAGGTCGATGGGCTTGGCCAGGTAATCGTTGGCGCCTGCCTGCAGGCAGCGCTCCTGATCGTCCTTCATGGCCTTGGCCGTCACCGCGATGATCGGCAGCTTGCGCCAGCGCGGATCCTTGCGGATTTCCATGGTGGCTTCGAAGCCATCCATTTCCGGCATCATCACGTCCATCAGCACCAGGTCGATGTCCTCGACTTCGTGAAGTTTCTCGATCGCTTCGCGGCCATTACGGCCGATCACCACGACCGCGCCCTTGTGTTCCAGTGCGCTGGTCAGGGCGAAGATGTTGCGCACATCGTCGTCTACCAGCAGCACTTTGCGACCTTCGAAGACCTTGTCGCGGCTGCGCGCGGTCTTGAGCATCTTCTGCCGTTCATGGGACAGCTGCGATTCGACTTTGTGCAGAAAGAGTGTGACCTCGTCCAGCAGCCGCTCCGGCGAGCGCGCGCCCTTGATAATGATCGAACGCGAATACTTGCGCAGTTCGGCCTCTTCATCGCGGGTCAGGTTGCGTCCGGTGTAGACAATGACCGGAGGGAACGAGCAGATGTCCTCGGTGGACATGCGCTTGAGCAGATCGTTGCCGAGCATGTCCGGCAGCTTCAGGTCGATCACCATGCAGTCGTAGATGGTCGTGCGCAGCAGCTCCAGCGCGTCCTGGGCCAGACCGACCGCGGTGATTTCGATGTCTTCATCGCCGATCAGCCGCGCGATGCTTTCGCGTTGCAGATCGTCATCCTCGACCAACAGCACGCGCTTGACCTTCTGCGTCAGCTTGGCTTCGAGACGGGCGAACACGTCCTTGAGCTCTTCGCGGGTGGTCGGCTTCACCGCGTAGCCGATGGCGCCCATGTGCATGGCGGCCTCGACGCGGTCTTCGACGGAAATCACGTGCACCGGAATGTGCCGGGTTTCAGCGCGTTCTTTCAGGCGTTGCAGCACGGTGAGGCCAGAGTGATCCGGCAGGCGCATGTCGAGCAGGATCGCATCCGGCACGAACTCGCGGGCCAGGTCGTAGCCTTCGTCGGCGCCGTGGGCAACCAGGCACATGTAGCCCAACTCATGGGCCAGGTCATAGAGGATACGGGCGAAATTCGGCTCGTCTTCCACCACCAGAATGCAGCGGGTGGCGAACGGCGCCTTGTTGCGGTCATCGGCGAAGCGCGGGATGACCGCCGGAATTGCCGATGCCACCGGCGCCGCAACGGCAAGCGGTGTCGGCGTAGCAGGTGCCGGGTGGAAGGTCAGCGGCGCCGCCGGCGAGTCACCGAATTCGTGGTACTGACGCGGCAACACCAGCGTGAACGTACTGCCCTGCCCCGGTACGCTGTCGACGCTGATCGAACCGCCCAGCAGTGTCGCCAGATCTCGAGAGATCGACAGGCCCAGACCGGTGCCGCCGTACTTGCGGTTGGTGGTGCCATCCGCCTGACGGAACGCCTCGAAGATACTTTCCTGCTGATCGGCGGCGATGCCGATCCCGGAATCCTTGACGCTGAAGGCAATGTGGTCGTTCGGCTGCGCGGTGATGGTCAGACTGACTGCGCCGTGCTCGGTGAACTTGATCGCGTTGGACAGCAGGTTCTTGATGACCTGTTCCAGGCGCTGGCGGTCGGTGAACAGCAAGGCTGGCGCGTCCGGCTGAACCTCGACGCTGAAGGCCAGCTTCTTATCGGCGGCCAACGGCTCGAACATCGAGCGCAAGCCGTCGACCAAACGATCGACGCGGGTGTTTTCGGCCAGCACTTCGAGCTTGCCGGCCTCGACCTTGGAAATATCCAGAATATCGTTGATCAGGTTGAGCAGATCGTTGCCCGCCGAGTAGATCGATTCGGCAAACTTGACCTGTTCCGCCGACAGATTCTGCTGCGGGTTTTCCGCCAGCAGCTTGGCCAGAATCAGCGAACTGTTCAGCGGCGTGCGCAGTTCGTGGGACATATTGGCAAGGAATTCGGACTTGTACTTGCTCGAGCGTTGCAGCTCTTCGGCACGCTCTTCGAGCTGGATCTGCGCCTGATTCAGTTCGGTATTTTTCTTGTCCATCGCATCGCGCTGTTCGGCGAGCTGCTCGTTGGTCTGCTCCAGCTCCACCTGCTGGGTTTCCAGATGCGCCTGGGATTCCTTGAGAATCCGCGACTGCTCTTCCAGCTCTTCGTTGGCAGTCTTCAGCTCTTCCTGCTGCACTTGCAGCTCTTCATTGAGCTGCTGGGTTTCGGCCAACACTTCCTGCAAACGTTGACGGTAGCGTGCTGCCTCGATCGAAGTGCCGATGTTGCCGGCAATCAGTTCCAACAGCTCGATGTCGCGTTCGGACAGCGGACGCAGGAAACCCAGTTCGATCACACCGTTGACCCGGTCGTCATCGCTGGTCGGCACCACCAGCACACTGTGCGGCAGGCCGGCGCCGAGGCCGGAGCTGACTTTGAAGTAGTCCGCCGGGACCGAATCGAGACGGATCAAGCGTGCTTGTTCTGCGACCTGGCCGACGATGCCCTCGCCACTGTAAATCGTTTGATTCAGCTCTTCCTGCTCGCGGGAGAAGCCGTAAGTAGCGACGCGCTTGAGACCACCATGTTCTTCGCGCACGTAGAGCGCGGCGACGGCAGTGCCGAGGTATTGCGCACAGAATTGCAGAATGTTGCGCCCCAGCAGGTTGAGCGTCAGTTGCCCCAGCACCTGCTCTGCCAATTGTGTCTGGCCGTTGCGCAACCACGCCTGTTTCTCCAGACGCTCGGCGCTGGCCTGTTGCGCGGCGAGGTTGGCGCTGTAATTGGTCGAGAGATTGACCAGGTCCCGTCGACCGATGTAAGCCAGCAACCCGCTGATACCAACGATGAAGATCAGGTAAAGGGTGATGCTCCAGATCGTGGTGCGGCGCACGTCTTCGTTGCGCGTGGCACGCAGCACCTGCTCGGTCTCGATGACGTCTTCGAACTGCTTGCGAATTTCATCGGTCAGGCGCTTGCCCCGCCCGGCCTTGACCGCACCGCGATAATCGCCGCTGCTGCGCTGCAGATCGATCATCGACTGCGCGTAATTGGCCCACTCCACCTGCAACGCCTGCAAACGCCGCAGACGATCGGTCTGCACCGGATTGTCGGCGGTCAGCTCCAGCAACGTATGGAGGGCGACATCGATACGCGGTTTGGCGATTTCATACGGGTCGAGGAAGTGCTCGTCACCGCTGAGCAGATAACCGCGCATGCCGGTTTCCAGATCGACAGTGAGTTTCACCGCCTCATTGGCGTTATTGATCACCCGGTCGGTGTGCTCGACCCATTGGATGACGGACAGCAAATAAGTGATCAGCGAGACGAAAAACACCGCACTGAGCACGCCGACGCCCAGCGGCAGGCTGACGTTGCGACTCAGGAGTTTGCGGAACCGTTGTTCATCAACCGAGGACGGAGAGGACATGGGGCAGCCTTGTCGAACTGTTGAAAACCCGAGAGTTTGCCCCAAAACCCTGGCATGGATCCATTTTTCTCACACATTTGATGGCATTTTCCTACGCACGCCTGCGCATTGGACGACGCCAACGGTTATCCTTGCCGCACCGCACGTACGTGTTCTTTTTTGTATCAGCCTGGGAACTTGTGGCTATGCGCCACTTACTCATGCAAGAGTCCGGCAATTTCGATCACCCGGTATCCCCCGATTTCATTTTTTGAGAGTCCCGCCATGTCTGCCAATGCCCCCACCATCCTTGTCGTAGAAGATGACAACATCGTGCGCATGCTCATCGTGGATGTGCTTGAGGAGCTGGGATTCACTGTGCTGGAGGCTGAAGACGGTAACGCGGCACTCAAGATTCTCGCGAAGGCTGGCGAGCAGATCGATTTGATGATGACCGACCATGGCCTGCCTGGCATGGATGGCCGCGAACTCGCTGACAGGGCGCGGGAACTGCGCCCTGCTCTGCCCATCCTGTTTGCCAGCGGTTATGCCGAAAATATTCCGGTGCCCGCCGACATGCATGCCATCGGCAAACCGTTTTCCATCGATCAATTGCGCGACAAAGTCAAAAGCATCCTGAAAAAATCCTGATAGTTGTTTCACTGGAAGCAACTTGTCATATCCGATAACACCCGGTAATCAACTATCACCGCCATTATCCGAGCTGCATCTCTATCCTGAATGAACTTTGGCCGCGTTAATACTTAACGAATATCCAGCCAGGGAACTTTCGATATTCAATCAGGATAGAGCCCATGAAGTTCATCTCGTCCGACGTGCCTGCCGCCGTCGATCGCTCCGCATTCAACAAACAGGAACGCGCCCTTATTGCCGGGGCGCTTGCAAAAGCTCTTGAAGCGAGTGAATTCAGTGTCTCTGCCGGTGATTACTCGGCAAGCGCCTCACTGCCTTCCAGCAGCGTATTCAATGTGCAGGATCGTTTCATACCCAGGGTTATCGGCAGCAGTTTTGATGAACGCTGTGAGCCGGCACGCAATGCCTTTGAAACAATGATCGAGGCCCCCGAGTTTGCTCAGCTATTACGCAAACACTCGTATGCCGCTGATATCCAGCTAGGGGTTGACGCCAACGCCAGCATTTTCATTGTTTATGCTTCGGAGTTTGAATCCCATCGGTTCAGCGTTGCATTCGATAGCGCGCAAACGTCAATCTTTTCCGAAGAAGTCAACATGCTTGCCGATCTGGCAAAAAGCATTGGCGGGGTGGTTTATTCCGGCCAAGTGATCGGCATAGTGCAGTGGTTGAGTTTCCACGGTTATAACGTGCCGACCACTATTGGCGAGACCAGGTCATTGATCGAATGGCTGGCCTTCGAACTGCCTGAGCCCCCCATCCTGGGCGATTACCACGAACTGCTCCACGCCGATCAATCCTCGCCGTTTCATTTATCGATCACAGACCGCCACGTCATCACCCATACCGTGCATGAGTTGACCCGAGGTGCGACTAGCCTGTTGCAGGCACTGGCGTTCGCCAACTTCAACCTGATCCCGGCGCCGGACATACGCGAGCACGCAGACAAGTTTCTGCAAAACTTCCTGCGTGGCAAGACCGCGCGCGCACTCGGAGCCACGTTGCATGAGCGGCTCGGCTGGCATCTGGAAGCCGATGACCCGGACGTCCGCGATCGCCAGCTCGACGAGTTGGTGCTGGCGGCGCTGATCATCGACATGCAATTACGCTCCGATCAACCCCTTGTCGCGGGTTATGACTTCTATCAGCCAGCGAATGCCGGACGAAGCGCTGCGCAAGTCCGCGTCTTGTTCGAACAGCATCTGGTTGACCAGGGCCTGACCGAAGCGCACAACGCCCCACTGGCAGCGCATCTGTTACTGGCGGGCGGAGCTCCGGAGCTGCTGATCGGACAGATCCCGCCCGGGCTGACGCTGGACAAGCCTGGCTGGGTAACTGTTCGCCAGACCGTCGCGGTCATCGAACACGCCGCCCCTGGCAGCACGCGCGCCATGACATTTGCGCAACTCAAGACGTTTTCCGAACTGACTCCGGCCTCCCCCGAGCTCGACAAGCTGTACGAAACGGCGGCGATCGCGGCGGTGGTGGACTGGGCGGTACTGACCGGGGTTATCCCCTACCGCAGTGCCAAGGACTACGACAAGGCAGCGGTGATCAACGCCAGCGCGTATTTTTCGCGCTACATGGGAGCCCTTGCCCAATCCGAGACCGGGTTGTCCAGCGCGCCCCCCGACCGGCGCAAAATCGCCTTGCGGGCACTGGAGGAAGTGATGCCCGCCGGCCCCTATCTCGAACAGCAGGCCTTCGAAATAAAGTACCTGGACAGTTTCGGCGAACGTAGCTGGCTGGAAGGTCTCAAGGCTGCGCATCCAGCGGGAATCCTCAGCGAGTTCTGGGACTTCCTCGCCAGTGCCACTGACAACAACGAATACGCAATCAATGGTCTGCTGCGCATGCGCCTGTCGATTCTCGATCTGTATCTTTCCGGGGATCTGGTTGAGGACGGACAGCTGTCGGACAAATTCAAGACCCGCGATAACTTCCACCCCCCAGCCGATGCTTTCGCCCGCCTGGCCGAACTGCAATCGCCGTTGCCACTGTTTGAACAGGCGTTTGATCGTTACTACGAGAACGTGCGCGAGGGCTTGTCGTCACTGATCAAAATGGCGATCACGCAAATGCCGAAGCGCGATCGTCTCGCCTTGACCCGCGGAAAAATGACTCTTTACACCGTCAGGAAAGAAGTCAATCCACTCAATCCGAATCAGGAAACACAAATCCAGCGGGACGAAGCCAACGGGCGTTACGGGATCATTCTGTGCTGCACCCACGGCGATCAGGTCCGCGCCTACGAACTGTTCACGCTGCGCGGCCTCTGCTGCGAGCGTCCCGATCTGGCGGTCCGGTTGCAAGACAGCGGCCTGCTCAACCAGCGTCCGACCCTCTCGTATACCGGCAGCAAATACGATTTCCAGGACAAAAACAAAGCCAGCGAGTGGCCCCTGGATTACGCCGCCTACCGCGAAGGCAGCGAACCACGTCAGGGCGTGACATCCAGAGTGGTGGTTGAAAAGCTCTGGCAGTTGCAACTCGAAGCGACCGATGTGCGCGCGGTTCCGCTGTTCTTCTCAGCGCAACTGGATGAGATCGCCGAGTGCGTGCTGGACAACCATCCGGTTGCCCGCCGCGAAGAGCTGTATGCCGCTCTGGATGTACGCAACGGCCTGGAAGAATGGCGCGACACCAGGGAAACCGTCGAGAACCTGGCAGTCAATGTCATCGTGCCGTTCAAACAGTGCATTGAAGACATTCGTTCCGGACGCACAGATCGTGTGGCCGAAGGCATCGGTGGCTGCGTTCTGGACGGCCTGTCGGTCATCGGTCTGCTGGTCGGTCTTGGCGCGTCGGCAGCGAGCATCATCGCCAAGACCGGGTCGACCACCCTCAAACTGCTGAAGGTCGCCAAAGCCGTGGCCCGAGCAGCCGTGTCGCTGGTTAACCCGCTCGACGGCGTGCCCGCCCTTGCCCGCAAGGGCTTGCGTCTGGTCAAGCGCGGTGTCGTATTTGCCGGGCAAAACGCGCTCGACGCCGCGCACAGCGCCAGCGTGCAATTGAGACGATTGATGCATGGCACTGAGGGTCGTGACTGGCTCAAGCTTTCCCACACCCGCGATGTGCGTCAGGCGACCTGGCGAGGGGCCGACGCGCTTGGCGAGGCGATCGACATCGCAGTGCTCGAGCGCAACCACGATTGGCACGCGCTGAACATCCGCACCGGCGGCGCCTGGGGGCCGCGCCTGAAAATACTCGACCTCGGGAATTTCTCCCCGCTGCGGCGCCTGTTCGGCCGCTTCAAGCCGTTCAGTTACACCCGGGGCTATCTGAAAAAAGCCATTCCCCGTGCCCGGACCAAACTGGACAACGCCATCAGCGCGCTGTCGCAGCGGTCATCCAACGACGACATCAGCGCGGTGCTCAAGCATGTATTCGGCAACGATTCCGATGAAGTGGTCCAACATCTGTCAAAACACTTGAGCACCATGCGCACGGATCTCGAATCGATCAGCTTCAGTAACGTAACGTTCCGCCCCCATCAGCCGGACGTGATCGCCTCGCTGTCGCCTGCGGCGTACAAGCGCTGGAAGACGGCGCTGCGCACCGGCGAGAAAATCGACGAATCGGCCGTCAGGTTTCTGTCGATCTATCCGGACAATCTCAACGAGTTCTACAAGTCGTCACGCTACGACGTCGGTTGCGTCGCCGACGTTTTGATTCATGAGATGTCCCACGGTGGCCCGGACACCCTCGATCTGTATTACGGCAAGGTCTACCCCGAGTTGTATCACGCAGAATTCGATGCCGTCGGATTGCTCGAGCTGGCCCGTGATGCGCGCAAGGCACATCCGGACAACCTGATCAATCCACATCATGCAAGTGCGCACCGGGAGGGATTCGTCGAGTACGACCGGGTGAAGGCCAGTCTGCCTAAACTGGTGCAGAAACATCCTGCGCTGGCCAACGCCGAGTCCTACATGCTCGCGGTGTCCCTGCTCGATCAAGCGCAAACCCGCCCGGCCATCTTGAGCTTCAATATGAAGACCATCGATGAGGCCGTGAGGAACACCGCTGCTGGCAAGTTCCTGCAGGGGCCGCTGCTGCTCAATCTCGCCAAACCGGTCAGCTGAGCACTGAAACGGCCTGGCGGTGAACAGGGTGCAATTCGATCACCTCGCTGTGATTTAATTGCGCCCTTTTCCATGGGTCAGAGGATCAGTCGTGAGCCATTCGCGTAACACCAAAGTTCTGGTCATCGGCTACGTCTGGCCCGAGCCCCGATCCTCCGCGGCCAGCGGGCATGTCATGCAGATCCTCGAGACGTTCCTCGAGCAAGGATGGAAAGTCACCTTCAGCAGCCCGGCCGGCCCGGGTGAGCACAAGGCTGACCTGACAGCGATGGGCATTGAGGAAGTGCCGATTCAGCTCAACAACAGCAGTTTCGACGCGTTCATCAGCGCGCTGGCGCCGGATATCGTGTTGTTCGATCAGTTCATGATGGAAGAACAGTTTGGCTGGCGCGTGGAGAAACACTGTCCGGACGCCCTGCGTATCCTGGAAACTTCTGATCTGCAAAGCCTGCGTCATGCGCGTCATCAGCGCCTCAAGGACCGGCTGAAAAGCAACGACGAGCAGACTGATTTCACCGGGCTGTTTGCACCGGCATTGCACGAAGAATTCCAGTTGATGGCCGGCACCGATCTGGCCAAACGGGAAATCGCTGCACTGTATCGGTGTGACTTGAATCTGATGATTTCCGAAGTCGAAATCGACTTGCTCGCAGGGCAATTCGGCCTGCCACGGCAAATCCTGCACTGGTGTCCGCTGATGATCGATCTTCCGGAAACCGCCCTGCCAGGCTTCGCCGAACGCGCACATTTCCTCAGCATCGGCAACTTCCGCCACGCGCCGAACTGGGACGCCGTGCTCTGGATGAAAACCACCCTGTGGCCGCTGATCCGCGCGCGGCTGCCTCGCGCGCAACTGCATGTCTATGGTGCCTATACGCCGCCCAAGGCCACAGCGCTGCACAATCCCGCGCAGGGCTTTCACATCATGGACTGGGCCGAAGATGCCCTCGAGGTGATGTCTGCAGCCCGAGTCTGCCTGGCACCGTTGCGCTTTGGCGCCGGCATCAAGGGCAAACTGCTTGATGCCATGCTGTGCGGCACGCCCAGTGTCACCACGCCGATTGGCGCCGAAGCCATGCATGGCGACACGCCGTGGCCAGGAGCCGTTGCCCTCGACGCAAACAGCTTTGCCGAACAGGCCGTGCAACTGTACGAAAATCCGCTGCGCTGGCAGCAAGCGCAGATTGAGGCGTCGACACTTTTGCAGCAGCGTTATCAGCGCAGCGTGCACGCCCCTCGTCTGATCGACAGGATCAACGATTGCCGACAAAACCTGGCACAACTTAGAAACAATAACTTTACTGGTGCCATGTTA
Source organism: Pseudomonas sp. RIT-PI-o (assembly GCF_001297215.1). NCBI lineage: Bacteria > Pseudomonadati > Pseudomonadota > Gammaproteobacteria > Pseudomonadales > Pseudomonadaceae > Pseudomonas > Pseudomonas sp. RIT-PI-o. Next base: position 56,228 of record NZ_LHPA01000018.1, read on the forward strand.
CGACACCACACACTGAAAAGTACCCAGTACATGGCTCAATGGATTGAGGTCAAGAACCAATTACATCCAGCGGATTGATAATTGCTCCAACTACATCACTTGCATTAAAAGCACACTTTCTCGACCCGTTGAATATGCTTATAAACATCCTGCGCGCAACTTTTTTATCAACTTCATTCGCAGGATATGCAACATGGAAAACTTCGACAACATTCAAACCTATCAGTGGATGGCTGACGCTCCAGACATTGACAATCTTTCACTCTTCGAAATGACTTTGCCCGGTGCGCATAACGCCGGTTGTGACTGGGATGCCTCTTACGCGCTGATTCCCGGAAAAAACTGGCTTGCCTGTCAGGACGTTTCCTTTTATTCGCAGTTGAATCGCGGCGCTCGCGCACTCGACGTGCGCCTCGTTTACGACAACAAAGCAAACCAACTGGCCAAATTCCGTTTCCACCACAATGGATATACCTCTTCACGAACTCTCGAAGACCTTATACGGGACGTGAAGGGATTTTATGAAAGAAGTCCGGATGAGTTCATCATCCTCGACTTTCATGAACTTTCCGGCGCTAAAGATCCATTCAATCACGCGGAATTCAAAGCGGCGTTAGTGGAAAACCTTGGTGAGCGACTGATCCCCACCGACAATCTGCATCTGACGCTGGGCCAACTAAAAGCCATCAATCCGTTGCAACGCATCATGGTGGCCGCGCCGATGACCTGGGACACGCGGGACTATCGTTTCTACAGCCAGATCAATCACAAATGGATCGGTCAATCGCACGTCAGTACCTCGGATCTGCATGGCTATATCACCAACGTATTGAGCACAGCCATCAGTACGCTTCGCCCGTGGTCGCTGTCGGCAACCAGTTATACCCTCGGCGGCCCGCAGCGAATCCTCGACAGTCTCGACAGTTGGTTCGACCCGGCTCAGTCGGATTGGGCGCGCAAGTGCAACATCATCAATTTCGACTTCATCAAAAACTCGCACATCGTGCGTTTCTGCCAGATGGCCAACCTGCAAAAGGCTCGCGCCAAGCTCAACCAAGCGGCGTAAACGGGCGACCGTGCAGAAGTGGCACAAATGTCGAAAAACGAGGCATGATCGCGCAGCGATAATAAAAAAGTGCCCGTCATGACCCGAACCGCTCGCGTGACCGATCCTTCCTACGAGTTGATGGACGACCATAACGGTTTGTCCATCATCTATCGCCAGCACGGCTTCCCCTGCCCGCTGGTGCGCTGGCATTTTCACAAGGAATACGAACTGCACCTGATCGTCGCCAGTTCCGGCAAGGTGTTCATCGGCGACTACATCGGCAACTTCTATCCGGAAACCCTGTTTCTCACCGGGCCCAACCTGCCGCACAACTGGATCAGCCAGGTCGCCGAAGATGAAGTGGTCGAGAAACGCGACATGCTCGTCAACTTTACCGACGAATTATTCGAAAGCGGGCACCAGGTTTTCGCTGAACTGAAAAGTCTCGCGCCGCTGCTTGAGCGTGCGCAATACGGCATCGAGTTCCGCTGCAAACGCACGATCCGCCAGGCCATGACGCTGATGCAACGCATCGCCGACAGCAGCGGCATCACCCGCCTCGGGCACTTTTTCATCCTGATGGAACTGCTCGCGGCCAGTGACGACTTCCAGTTGCTGTCCGGCGCCACCACGCCGCAATTGGCCGACGAACACAACATCGACCGCACCAACCGTGCGGTCGATTACATCTTCAGTCACTACGCCCGAGATATTTCATTGGAAGAGGTGGCCGAACACTTGGGCATGACGCCGACCTATTTCAGTCGAGTGTTCAAACAGGCCACCGGACGCAATTTCATCGAGTTCGTCAATCGCCTGCGCATCAGCAAATCCTGTGAACTGCTGGCCGACGGCGACAAACCGGTGACTGAGGTGTGCTTCGAGTCGGGCTTCAACAATATTTCCAACTTCAATCGGCGCTTTCAGCAGCTCAAGGGCATGACGCCTACGCACTATCGACGGCTGGCGGTGCAGCGCCTGACAGAACAGAACCACGGCTGATAAACAAAGCCCCTGTAGGAGTGAGCCTGCTCGCGATGGCGCTGAGTCAGCCAACACATTTGCAATGTGAAACACCGCTATCGCGAGCAGGCTCACTCCTACAGGGGCTGTGTTGGCATCAGAAATCTGTACGCATTCGCTAACGCTCCATCGCGCAAAACCCCTTCCCTGCGTTCCCCCAAGCAAACCCCAGTGCAAAAAAGTATCAACAAAAGTGCTAGGGATGATTTGTCAGTCCTGCCATTGAAGGCTGTAATCAGCGCAGATTCTTCCTGCATTCGGAAGACACAAAAACAATAACTGTCCTTCTGCCCCGACGGGTGTCAGAAAAGGAGTGCACGATGCAACCCACTGCAAAAGCTCTGCTCGCTCTCACCTGCATGACCCTCAGCAGCGTCAGCCTTGGCGCCCAGACCCTGACCATCGCCACCGTCAACAACAGCGACATGATCCGCATGCAAAAACTCTCGAAGACCTTCGAGAGCGAGCACCCGGACATCAAGCTCAATTGGGTGGTGCTGGAAGAAAACGTCCTGCGTCAGCGTCTGACCACTGACATCGCCACCCAGGGCGGACAGTTCGACGTGTTGACCATCGGCATGTACGAAGCGGCACTCTGGGGCGGCAAGGGCTGGCTCGAGCCGATGAAGGATCTGCCGGCCAGTTACGCTCTGGACGACGTGTTCCCCTCGGTGCGCGAAGGCCTGTCGGTGAAAGGTTCGCTGTATGCGCTGCCGTTCTACGCAGAGAGTTCGATCACCTACTACCGCACCGACCTGTTCAAGGACGCCGGGCTGACCATGCCGGAGCGTCCGACCTGGGAAGAGATCGCCGGTTTCGCGGAAAAACTCACCCAGAAAGACAAAGAGCAATACGGCATCTGCCTGCGCGGCAAGGCCGGTTGGGGCGAGAACATGGCGCTGGTCACCACGGTCGCCAACGCCTACGGCGCGCGCTGGTTCGATGAGCAGTGGAAGCCGGAATTCAGCGGGCCGGAATGGAAAAATGCGCTGAATTTCTACGTCAACACCATGAAGAAATCCGGCCCGCCGGGCGCATCCAGCAACGGTTTCAACGAAAACCTCGCCCTGTTCAACAGTGGCAAATGCGCGATCTGGGTCGATGCCAGCGTCGCCGGCTCCTTCGTCACCGACAAGACCCAGAGCAAGGTCGCCGATCACGTCGGCTTCACCTTCGCCCCGCATCAGGTCACGGATAAAGGCTCGGCGTGGCTGTATTCATGGGCGCTGGCGATTCCAACCAGTTCCAAGGCCAAAGACGCGGCGAAAACCTTCAGCGCGTGGGCCACTTCCAAAGAGTACGGCGAACTGGTTGCCAAGACCGATGGCATCGCCAACGTGCCGCCGGGCACCCGCGCTTCGACCTACAGCGACGCGTACATGAGCGCCGCGCCGTTTGCCAAGGTGACGCTGGAGTCGCTGAAGGCCGCCGACCCGAGCAAGCCGACGCTCAAACCAGTGCCGTACATTGGCATTCAGCTGGTGACCATTCCTGAATTCCAGGCCGTGGGCACCCAGGTCGGCAAGCTGTTCTCGGCCGCGCTGATCGGCCAGACCACGGTGGACCAGGCGCTGGCAGCGGCGCAGCAGACCACGGAACGTGAGATGAAGCGCGCGGGTTATCCGAAGTAATCCGCAAAGCTTGCTCCTGCTTTTGTAGGAGTGAGCCTGCTCGCGATGAGGCCGTGTCAGTCGACATCAACGTTGAATGATATTGCGCTATCGCGAGCAGGCTCACTCCTACAGGGGATCTTCATTCGCCTGTCGAATCGGTTACTGCCATGAATACTTCAACTGCCAAAGCCCACATCGATCTGTCGCCACCCCAGCGCAAGCTTCGGGTGCGCAACCCAGGCTGGTTTCTGGTCAGTCCTTCGGTGGCACTCTTGCTGCTGTGGATGATCGTGCCGCTGGGCATGACCCTGTACTTTTCGATGATCCGCTACAACCTGCTCTACCCCGGCGAAAACGAATTCGTGGGGCTTGAGAACTTCACGTATTTCCTTACCGATTCGGGTTTCATGCCCGGTGCGACCAATACGTTGTTGCTGGTTGGCAGCGTGTTGCTGATCAGCGTGGTCTTCGGCGTGCTGATCAGCGCGTTGCTGGAGGCCAGCGAATTTCTGGGTCGCGGTCTGGTGCGAGTGATGCTGATTTCGCCGTTCTTCATCATGCCCACGGTCGGTGCGCTGATCTGGAAGAACCTGATCTTCCACCCGGTTTCGGGGATCCTCGCCTACATCTGGAAGCTGTTCGGCGCGCAACCGGTGGACTGGCTGGCGCACTACCCGCTGCTGTCGATCATCATCATCGTTTCGTGGCAATGGCTGCCCTTCGCGATCCTGATTCTGATGACGGCGATGCAGTCGCTGGATCAGGAACAGAAGGAAGCCGCACGCCTGGACGGTGCCGGCCCGATCGCGATCTTCTGGCATCTGACGCTGCCGCATCTGGCACGGCCGATCGCCGTGGTGGTGATGATCGAAACGATCTTCCTGCTCTCGGTATTCGCGGAAATCTTCACCACCACTAATGGCGGCCCCGGCTACGCCTCGACCAACCTCGCCTACCTGATCTACAACCAGGCGCTGGTGCAGTTCGACGTCGGCATGGCTTCGGCGGGCGGTTTGATTGCCGTGGTCATCGCCAACATCGCCGCGATCATTCTGGTGCGGATGATCGGCAAAAACCTGACTGACAAAGCGTGAGGCCTGCCATGACGCTCCAACAATCCCGCCGCCTGCAAAGCCTGCTGCTCGGTACGCTGGCCTGGGCCATCGCGATCGTGATTTTCTTCCCGATCTTCTGGATGGTGATGACCAGCTTCAAGAGCGAAATCGACGCTTTCGCCACGCCGCCGCAGTTCATCTTCACACCGACGCTGGAGAACTACCTGCACATCAACGAGCGCAGCGACTATTTCAGTTTCGCCTGGAATTCGGTGGTGATCTCCTTCAGCGCCACCGCCCTGTGTCTGTTGATCGCGGTGCCGGCGGCCTACTCGATGGCGTTCTACGAAACCCAGCGCACCAAAGGCACGCTGCTGTGGATGCTCTCGACCAAGATGCTGCCGCCGGTGGGCGTGCTGATGCCGATTTATCTGTTGGCCAAGAGCTTTGGCCTGCTCGACACGCGCATTGCGCTGATCGTGATCTACACGCTGATCAACCTGCCGATCGTGGTCTGGATGGTTTACACCTACTTCAAGGACATTCCCAAAGACATCCTCGAAGCCGCCCGGCTTGACGGCGCGACGCTGTGGCAGGAAATGGTGCGCGTGCTGCTGCCGATCGCCAAGGGCGGCCTCGCCTCGACCGTGCTGCTGTCGCTGATCCTGTGCTGGAACGAGGCGTTCTGGTCGCTGAACCTGACCTCGTCGAATGCCGCGCCACTGACTGCGTTGATCGCCTCGTACTCAAGCCCCGAGGGTCTGTTCTGGGCCAAGTTGTCGGCAGTCTCGACCCTCGCCTGCGCGCCGATTCTGATCTTCGGCTGGATCAGCCAGAAACAACTGGTGCGCGGGCTGTCGTTTGGTGCCGTCAAATGAATACCCCTGAGCGAACACATTCCCCTGTAGGAGTGAGCCTGCTCGCGATTCGGCCGTGTCAGTCGACATCAATGTTGAAGGACATTCCGCTATCGCGAGCAGGCTCACTCCTACAGAAAAGCGCGTCCGGCTTAACAGAATGAAAACCACGGAGGCCCATCTCATGGCCAACCTGAAAATCAAGAATCTGCAAAAAGGCTTCGAAGGCTTTTCCATCATCAAGGGCATCGACCTGGAAGTGAACGACAAGGAGTTCGTGGTCTTCGTCGGCCCGTCGGGCTGCGGCAAGTCCACCCTGCTGCGGCTGATCGCCGGGCTGGAAGAAGTCAGCGGCGGCACCATCGAACTCGACGGCCGCGACATTACTGAAGTCAGCCCGGCCAAGCGTGATCTGGCGATGGTGTTCCAGACCTACGCGCTGTATCCGCACATGACCGTGAAGAAGAACATGTCCTTCGCCCTCGATCTGGCCGGCGTGCCGAAAGCCGAGGTCGAGCGCAAGGTCGGCGAAGCGGCGCGCATTCTCGAACTCGGGCCGATGCTCGAGCGCAAACCCAAGCAGCTGTCCGGCGGCCAGCGCCAGCGCGTGGCGATCGGCCGTGCCATCGTGCGCAACCCGAAGATTTTCCTTTTCGATGAACCGCTGTCCAACCTCGACGCGGCGTTGCGCGTGCAGATGCGTCTGGAGCTGCTGCGCCTGCACAAAGACCTGCAAGCAACGATGATCTACGTGACCCACGATCAGGTCGAAGCGATGACCATGGCCGACAAGGTCGTGGTGCTCAACGGCGGCAGGATCGAACAGGTCGGCTCGCCGCTTGACCTCTATCACCACCCGGCCAACCTGTTCGTCGCCGGCTTTCTCGGCACGCCGAAAATGGGTTTCCTCAAAGGCAAGATCGCGCGCATCGACGGCGCCAGCTGCGAAGTTGCGCTGGACGCCGGCACGCGCATCACCCTGCCGTTCAATGCCGCCAACCTCAGCGTCGGCAGCGCGGTGACGCTGGGCATTCGCCCGGAACACCTTGAGCTGGCGCAACCCGGCGACTGCACGTTGCAGGTGACTGCCGACGTTAGCGAGCGCCTCGGCAGCGACACTTTCTGCCACGTCACCACCAGCGCCGGCGAAGCCCTGACCATGCGCGTGCGCGGCGATCTGGCCAGCCGTTATGGCGAACAATTGAACCTGCGCCTGGATCCGACTCACTGCCATCTGTTCGACGCCGAGGGTGTGGCGCTGACCCGCCCACTGCGCGCTGCCGCCTGACTTCGAGACTATCCGATGAAACTCAACCAACAGAACCTCAATCGCCTCGCCGCCGAAGTGCAACTCCCCGGCTACGACCTCGGCGACACACGCCAGGGCATCGCGCACATCGGCGTCGGTGGCTTCCACCGCGCGCATCAGGCCTATTACACCGATGCCTTGATGAACACTGGCGAAGCGCTCGACTGGGCCATCTGTGGCGTCGGCCTGCGCCCGGAAGATCGCCGCGCTCGCGATGATCTGCGCGAGCAGGATTATCTGTTCACTCTGTTCGAACTGGGCGACAGCGACGACACCGAAGTGCGCGTCATCGGCGCCATCCGCGACATGCTGCTCGCCGAAGATGGCGCACAGGCGCTGATCGACAAACTGGCCGAACCGCAGATCCGCATCGTCTCCCTGACCATCACCGAGGGCGGTTACTGCATCGACGACAGCAACGGCGAGTTCATGGCGCATCTGCCGCAGATTCAACACGACCTGGCCCATCCCGAAGCGCCGGGCACCGTGTTCGGTTTCCTCTGCGCCGCATTGGCCAAACGCCGAGCGGCGGGCGTTCCGGCGTTCACGGTGATGTCCTGCGATAACCTGCCGCACAACGGCGCGGTCGCTCGCAAGGCGCTGCTGGCCTTCGCCGCCCTGCGTGATCCGCAACTGCGCGAGTGGATCGAGCAGAACGTCAGTTTCCCCAACGCCATGGTCGACCGCATTACACCGATGACCAGCACCGCACATCGCCTGCAACTGGCCGACAAACACGCCGTTGACGATGCCTGGCCGGTGGTCTGCGAACCGTTTGTGCAGTGGGTGCTGGAGGACAAATTCGGCAACGGCCGCCCCGCATGGGAAAAGGTCGGCGTGCAGTTCACCGACGATGTTTCGCCGTATGAAGAAATGAAAATCAAGCTGCTCAACGGTAGTCACTTGGCGCTCACCTATCTGGGTTTTCTCAAGGGTTATCGCTTCGTCCACGAGACCATGAACGACCCGCTGTTCGTGCGGTACATGCGCGCCTATATGGACCTCGACGTCACGCCGCAACTGGCACCGGTACCGGGCATCGATCTGAGCGAGTACAAGGACACGCTGGTGGCGCGATTTTCCAATCAGGCGATTGCCGATCAGCTTGAGCGGGTGTGTTCGGATGGCTCGTCGAAGTTTCCCAAATTCACCGTGCCGACGATCAATCGGTTGATTGCCGATGGCAAAGAGACCAAACGCGCGGCATTGGTCGTCGCCGCGTGGGCCTTGTATTTGAAGGGCGTGGACGAGAACGGCGATACGTATTCGATTCCGGATCCGCGAGCGGCTTTCGTTCAGGGACTGGTGGCGGACGATGAGTTGATCACGGAGCGGTTACTGGGCGTTGAAGAGATTTTCGGCACGGCGATCGCGAATTCGGCGGAGTTTGTTGCGGCGTTCGAATGGTGCTGCCAGAGTCTGCGCGAGGTTGGGGTTTCGCGGACTCTGGAACGGGTGCTCGGCTGAAAAGCCCCTCACCCTAGCCCTCTCCCTGGGGGAGAGGGAACCGACCGCGGGGTTCTTCGTTATTCATCGACCTGAAATTTCGAATCGAATACAAAGTTTGAAAAGCATGAAAATCTGCTCCCTTTTCCCCTCGCCCCCCCTGGGGGAGAGGGCTGGGGTGAGGGGGTAGCTCTTGATCTTCAGCGCAATCTGACAGGCCCATACATGACAACAACAAAGCTCTTCCTGGGTATCGACTGCGGCACCCAAGGCACCAAAGCGATCATCCTCGATGCCGACAGCGGTCAGGTGCTCGGTCTGGGCGCGGCGCCCCATACGATGATCAGCGGCGCCAATGGCCGCCGCGAACAAGACGTCCAGCAGTGGCTCGACGCTTTCGTCAGCGCCACTCGCCAGGCCTTGCAGGCGGCCAATGTCGACGGTCAGGCGATTCTCGGCGTCGGCGTCTCCGGGCAGCAACACGGTCTGGTTCTGCTCGACGAGAAAGGGGCAGTGCTGCGCCCGGCCAAGCTCTGGTGCGATACCGAAACCACGCCGGAAAACGACCGCTTGCTCGCGCAACTGGGCGGCGAGCAAGGTTCACTGGAACGCCTCGGCGTGGTCATTGCACCGGGTTACACGGTGTCGAAACTGCTCTGGACCAAAGAGCAGCACCCCGAGGTGTTCTCACGCATCGCTCGGATCCTCCTGCCCCACGACTACCTCAACTACTGGCTTACCGGCCGCGCCTGCAGCGAATACGGCGACGCGTCCGGCACCGGTTATTTCAACGTACGCACGCGTCAGTGGGATTTGCAGATCCTGCGCGACATAGACGCCAGCGGCCGTTTGCAAACCGCGCTGCCGGAGCTGATCGACGCACATGCCGCGGTTGGTACCCTCCTGCCAGCGATTGCCGAGCAACTCGGCATCAACCCCAACGCAGTCGTTTCGAGCGGCGGTGGCGACAACATGATGGGCGCCATCGGCACCGGCAATATCCAGCCCGGCGCGATCACCATGAGCCTCGGATCGTCCGGCACGGTCTACGCCTTCTCCGACGCGCCGAAGGTCAGCGCCGATGCCTCGGTGGCCACGTTCTGCTCGTCCAGCGGCGGCTGGCTGCCGCTGATCTGCACCATGAACCTGACCAACGCCACCGGCGCGATTCGTGAATTGTTCAAGCTCGATCTGCCGACCTTCAATGAATTGGTCGCGCAGTCGCCGATCGGCGCCGAAGGCGTGAGCATGCTGCCGTTTCTCAACGGCGAACGCGTCCCCGCCCTGCCCCACGCGACCGGCAGCCTGCACGGGCTGACCATGGACAATCTGACCCAGGCCAATCTGTGCCGCGCCGCTGTCGAAGGCACCACCTTCGGTTTGCGCTACGGGCTGGATTTGCTCCGTCAGAATGGTTTACAAAGCCTGCGCATCTGCCTGATCGGAGGCGGCTCGAAGAGCGCGGTGTGGCGGCAGATCGTCGCCGACATCATGAACGCCCCGGTGATCTGCACCGAACAAAGCGAAGCCGCCGCACTGGGCGCAGCGATTCAGGCAGCGTGGTGCGCGTTGCGTTTGAACGGTGACGATGTCTCCCTGGCCGCTCTGTGCGAACGCTGCGTGAAACTCGACACGCGCAGTGAAACCCTGCCGATTGCCGCCAATGTCGCGGCGTTCCAGCAGGCCTACGAACGCTATCAACAGCATGTCGCAACCCTATAACGAGCAAACAACTATGTACCTGGTGTGTGGCGAAGCCCTGTTTGATTTCTTCAGCGAAAACGATGCCAGCGGTCTGGCCTCGAAAGTCAATTTCAAAGCGATTGCCGGCGGCTCGCCGTTCAACGTTGCCGTCGGTTTGCGCCGTTTGGGCGTGGACTCGGCGTTGTTCGGCGGCCTGTCCACTGACTACCTCGGCCGCCGACTGCAGCAAGTGCTGCAGGACGAAGGCGTGCGCCCGGACTATCTGGTGGATTTCGCCGCGCCGACCACCCTGGCAATGGTCGCCGTGGGCGCCAACGGTTCGCCGCATTACAGCTTCCGTGGCGAGGGTTGTGCCGACCGGCAGTTGAGCGAGGCGCATCTGCCGACACTCAGCGACGAGGTGCGCGGCCTGCACATTGGCTCGTTTTCGCTGGTGGTGCAGCCGATTGGCGACACGCTGCTGAGACTGGTTCAGCGCGAAAGCGGCAATCGCCTGATCAGCCTCGATCCCAATGTGCGTCTCAACCCCGAGCCGAACATCGATCTATGGCGCGAGCGCATCGCCACGCTGGTGCGGCTGGCCGATCTGATCAAAGTCAGCGACGAAGACCTGAGCCTGCTTTATCCCGAGCAGGATCCGCAGCAGGTGATTGAAGGCTGGCTCGAACATCGCTGCCAGATCGTCTTCCTGACGCGCGGCGGCGACGGCGCGACCGTGTTCAGTCGCGCCCACGGCTCATGGTCGGTGCCGGCCAACCCGGTAACGATTGCCGATACCGTCGGCGCCGGTGATACCTTCCAGGCAGCGCTGATCACTTGGCTGACCGAGCACTCGCTGGACTCGGTCGCAGGCGTGCAGCAGCTCAGTCGCGAGCAAATTGACGGCATGCTCAGGTTCGCCGTGCAAGCCGCCGCGCTGACGTGTAGCAAAACCGGTCCGGATCTGCCCTATCGTCATCAATTGAGCTGAGCGCGTAGACTGTCGGCCTTTTTGCGCACGACGGAAAACAGCTTTTGAATCACAGGCACATCTTCGCCCTCCTGACCCTGGCCACCCTGCTGAGCGGTTGCGGCACCTCGCCGCCCCGCTCGCCGGAAGACATCTGCGCAATCTTCCGCGAGAAAAGCGACTGGTACGACGCCGCGCAAGTCACCCAGAAACGCTGGGGCGTGCCGATTCAGGTGCCCTTCGCGATCATGTACCAAGAGTCCGGCTATCGCTACGACGCCAAGACGCCTCGCAAATACCTGCTCTGGGTGATTCCTTGGGGCCGCGTCTCGACCGCGTCCGGCTACGCGCAAGCCAAGGACGAAGTCTGGGCCGACTACCAGAAAAGCACCGGTCGCAACTGGGCCGATCGCGAAGACTTCGACGACGCCATCGACTTCGTCGGCTGGTACATGGACAAGACCACCTCGATCAACGGCGTGTACAAATACGACGCCTACAACCAGTACCTGAACTACCACGAAGGCTGGGGCGGCTTTCGCAACAAGACCTACGCGAGCAAAGCGTGGCTACTACCGACCGCACGCAAGGTGCAGAACCGCTCGGATCTGTACGCGCAGCAGTATGCCGGGTGCAAGGAAGACCTCAATCGCGGGTTCTGGAGCCGGTTCTGGCATTGGTTGTAGGGTGATCCGAACGCCTCATCGCGAGCAGGCTCACTCCTACAAGAGATCTTCGGTGGACGCGGTAATCATGCCCGCCACCCATCCAATGCAGGAGTGAGCCTGCTCGCGATAGCGCCCGATCAGACACTAAAAATCCATTCACTGCCCGGCTTCACTGGCCGAAACCGCCCTCCTAAGGGTTTTCCCTATGGCATCGCAGTCCCACGCCTACGCCATTTGCGCCTTGAATGAGGCCGTCTAATCCTGCAACATCCATCACCTGCTTATTCAACGGACGGAATTCAAGGCATGCTGGACGCCAACGCAACCCACATCACCCTCTCGATCGAAGACGCCAACGCCGACCTGCAAGTCCTCAGCTTCACCGGTCGCGAAGCCCTCAACGAACCGTTCCGTTTCGACCTCGAACTGGTCAGCGCTCGCCCCGATCTGAAGCTCGAAGAGCTGCTGCACAAGCGCGCCTGCCTGACGTTCGGCGCCACCGGCGAAGGCAAGATTCACGGCCAGGTCTATCGCATCGAGCAGGGCGACTCCGGCAAGACCCTGACCCGCTACAGCATCAGCCTGATGCCACAATTGGCCTATCTGCAGCACAACCATGATCAGCAGATCTTCCAGCAACTGACGGTGCCGAAAATCATCGCCCAGGTGCTGGAAGATCGCGGCATTCTCTCCGACGCCTATAGCTTCCAGCTTGGCGCCGAGTACCAGGAACGCGATTATTGCGTGCAATACGACGAGTCCGACCTGCATTTCATCCAGCGTCTGTGCGAAGAGGAAGGCATTCACTTCCACTTCCAGCACAGCAGCAGCGGCCACAAACTGGTGTTCGGCGACGACCAGACCGTATTCCGCAAACTGAAACCGGTCAGCTACCAGCAAGACTCCGGCATGGCCGCCGAGAAGCCGGTGATCAAGCGCTTCAACCTGCGCCTGGAAACCCGCACCAGCCGCGTCAGCCGCCGCGACTACGATTTCGAAAAACCCAAGTTGCTGCCGGAAGGCGCGGTCAAATCCGAATTCGCCCCGGATCTGGAAGACTACGATTACCCCGGCCGCTTCACGACTCGCGAGCGCGGCAAGTTCCTCTCGACCCGCGCCCTGGAGCGCCATCGCAGCGACTACAAACTCGCCGAAGGCAAAGGTGACGAACCGACCCTCACCAGCGGCCATTTCCTCACGCTCGCCGAACACCCGCGCGCCGAGTGGAACGACCTGTGGCTGCTGCTGGAAGTCTTCCACGAAGGCAAACAACCGCAAGTGCTCGGCGAAAACGTCACCAGCGACGTCACCGACAACAAAAGCGATTTCCACCAGGGCTACCGCAACAGCTTCCTTGCCACCCCGTGGGACGCGCACTACCGCCCTGCCCTCGAACACCCGAAACCGAAAGTCCTCGGCAGCCAGACCGCCGTCGTCACCGGCCCGCCCGGTGAAGAAATCCACTGCGACCAGTACGGCCGCATCAAAGTGCAATTCCACTGGGACCGCGACGGCCAGTCCGACGACAAAACCACCTGCTGGATGCGCGTCGCCAGCGGCTGGGCCGGCGCAGCCTACGGCGGCATCGCCATCCCGCGCATCGGCATGGAAGTGCTCGTCACCTTCCTCGAAGGCGACCCCGACCAGCCCCTCGTCACCGGCTGCCTGTACCACAAGGAAAACGTCGTCCCCTACGACCTGCCCGCCAACAAGACCCGCAGCACCTTCAAAACCCTCAGCTCCCCGGGTGGCAAGGGCTACAACGAATTCCGCATCGAAGACAAGAAAGGCGCCGAACAGATCTACATCCACGCCCAGCGCGACTGGGACGAAAACATCGAACACGACCAGAAGATTCGCGTCGGCAACGAACGGCACGACACGGTTGAAGCCAACACCCTGAGCGAGTTCAAGGTTGAGGAACACCGGATTACGCATCTGGATCGGATTAGCGAGATGCGGGCGGATGATCATCTGACAGTTGCGGGGACGCAGCATGTGAAGGTGGGCATGGCGCAGTTTGTCGAGGCGGGGACGGAGATTCATTACCACGCTGGCGAAAAGGTTGTGATTGAGGGTGGCATGGAGCTGACCGCCAAGGCGGGCGGGAGCTTTGTGAAGGTGGATGCCGGTGGTGTGACCATCAGCGGGGCTGAGGTGAAGGTGAATACCGGTGGTGCGCCTGGGGTGGGAACCGGGATCGGGATTCTGGAACCTGTCATACCGTGGGCCGCAGCGAAAGACAAAGCAGGTGCCCTGCTCGTCCCGGCCGCCGCACAGATGGCCTTGGCCAAAGCCGCTCGCGCTGCCGGCGACATACGTTGCCCGATCTGCGAAGCCTGCCGCGAAGGCAAATGCGATCTGGGAGCTACAGCATGAGCGAAGCACTCAACAACTGGCTAGGCGAACAGGCCAGACTCAATCGCGTGCTGATTCTGGCACTGGACAGCCTCGCCGAACCCAATCCGGTCACCTCGCTGTATAGCGCCGGCGTCATGCAACGCTCGGTACAACTTTACCGCCGTACCGAATACGCGCAGTTCGCCGCCATCAGTCCATGGCTGACCGAATTACAGAACCCGGGCAACGATGCGTTCCGCAGACTACTTGATGACCCACAGCGCAACTGGGGCTGGATCGGCAGCATGGACAAGGCTGATCTCGACAGCCTGACCCAGCACTGGATCGCTCGCATGGTCATTGATGAAGATGGCGAGCGCTCGCTGTTCCGCTTCCAGGACAACCGCGTCCTCGCCCGCTGCCTCCGCAACTTGAAAGAAACCGAATGGCCGCTACTGCTCGGCCCGATCAGCAGCGTGCTGTATTGGGACCAGGATCAATGGAAAAGTGCGGATAACGGGCGGCCGGGGATATATCCGGTACCTAATCCGGCGCCGTGGCTTCGCAACCCGGAATCGGGTGAACAGGCCCGAAGCATCCTGCGAGACAACCTCAAGCGCTGGTTACTGACCTACCACGTCGATACGGCTGCCACACTGGCCGAAACCCGAGTCGTCAGTGAATGGCTTGAGGAGCAATTGGACTTGCTCGATGCATGGGACTGGCGAACCGAAGAGCAACGTCAGTTGATGCTGAGTCTGCGCCTGTCGCCACAATGCGCATCTGATATCGCCTGGGAACCCATTCCGGGAGAAACGCCTGAAGTGCATTTTGCGCGTTGTCAGCGAGTCTTCAGTAATCCAAAAGCAGGCGTCCCGGCTTGAGAATCAGTCTTTGGCCCGCCATGGCAGTGCTACCGGCACTGGGCGGATGCAGCTTCGCGCAACAGATTGCCGAAAGCAGCGTGAGTTACTACTCAAGCGACCATTTCACCTTGGTCGCCACCGTACCGGCGAACTTCGGTTTCACCTCTAAAGCACACTACTACCCAAAATCGGGCCAGACCTGCGAGGTCTACAGCTCCGGTCTTGGCGGCTACGTCACCCGTCAACAGCAGAAGTCCAATACGGTTGAAGCAAAAGCGGAAGCGCAGACAGCGTCTACGGATATACCGCTGGAATATCACATTGCGGGGTGTTCGATGGAGCTTGGCAGGGTTAGTTATGAGGTGAGCGGGAGGTATGGCGCAGGATCTTCAGACCGCGATTATGATCAGGCTGGTGGCTTATCTGTTAGGACGTGTGAAGTAGACAGTCGCTCAGGAATAATACCAAGCACCATAGAGCAAAGAGGCTTGTGCTCCTGGCTGTTCCAGATTAGTAAATCCAAGGCCAAGTTAGGAAAAATCGAAAAACTTTTGTTATGCAATGCAACCGATGAAAACTGGTCGTTGAAAAAAACGAAATATGAAACGAGGAAACCAGGTGGCTCAATCGCAATAAATAGACTTGCAAACACAACTGTAAAAGTTGAGTTTCGTCTTTCCAACGAAGAGCAGCCGTCAATTGGCGATACATGGATAAAATTTCCTAGCGGTTGGAAACCGTGCCTTGGAAAGGGCCCAAATGACCCTTTCGGATTCTGTCGTGGCAACAACAAAGACTTTAAAACTTTCAAAATGAATGATCGTGTATGCACCGTCTATCCCAACTGCGCAGAACAGGGAGTAGTTAATGAATGACCAAAATTTCTCACACAGTGTCCGAACTGTGTTTTTCCTTGTTCTGCCATTGATAGGCGCATGCAGCTTTGCCGGTCAGATGGCGAAGGACTCAGTAGAAGGTGTTACGAGCCACTACAGCAGTGACCACTTCACATTAGCTGCGACCATTCCTGCGAATTTTGGTTTTACATCGAAAGCCAAGTACTCGCCTAAAAAAGGTGAAAAATGCGAAGTCTACAGTCCTGGCCTTGGTGGAAATGTGATACGCCAACAACAAAAATCTAATACGACTGACGCTAAGAACGTTGAACAAACTGTGTCTACGGACATTCCGCTGGAATATAACATCGCTGACTGCTCCATGGAACTTACCCGCGTTAGTTATGAGGTAAGCGCCTCATACGGAGCAGGTGCGAGGGATCGCGACTTGGAACTCGCAGGAGGCTTAACCGTAACAGACACTAGAGCCCCCCAAGATCAAGTTCCTGCAAATATTATTGAGCAACGTGGAATTTGCAGTTGGCTTTTTCAAATCAGCACAGCGAAGGCAAAAAAAGACAATATTGAGAAGATATTGTCGTGTAGCGCCGCCGACCAACAATGGAACGTTCCTGACGATTATTCGAAGAGGAAAAAGCCTGGAGGAGCTATAACTAGAGACAAACTCAACAAAAAAACAGTCAACGTTGTATTCCACTTCTCTGAGATTGAAGAACCTTCGAAAGACAACCGCTGGGTTAAGACAAATCAAGGTTGGAAGCCTTGCCAAGAGACCGCTGAATCTGTTCGCTGCGGAGTTCTTCCTACCTTTAGAAATTTTAAGATAAATGGACGAGAATGCAGTATTTACCCGACCTGCAGTGAATAAGGACATAAGCGAATGCAGACTCAAGAAAAGCGCCTACTAAACGACCAAGCAAGATCATGCCCTCTAAAAGGAGGGTGGGTTAGTTTCCGACTTGTAGATGAGTTTGGGGAAGGAAAACCATACGCGAGCTTAGAATATGAAGTTACGGATTGCGAGGGCACAAAGCAGTCTGGTTCGCTTGATGCAGATGGATACGCAAAAATTGAAGGAAACTATAGCGGCCCACTGATACTTACATTGGCTAAAAAGTATTCTGGTGGAATCCCTTGGTACGAGGAGATTAGTGACCGCAAGACGTATCCTATTCCGCTGACAGACTTACAAGTTGCTGCTGAGCAAACTTTACGTCGTCCCATCGGTAGCACCAGCAAAACCGGCGCATACCGTGCCTCGGCGGAGAAAGGCGAATTTCACAACGTTGAAGTTCGTGACCTTGTTGAGCTCAGTAAACATTTGCCCCCTGCTGCAAAGCTTTCCAATCCTGTGCCAGCAGGTTGCGCCAAACTCGCTCGTGATTTCGCCGGGGACAAAGTTCCGAGTTTTGGTGTAGGCCTGCTACCAGAAAAACACTATGTCCTCGAAGTTCGCGCCTTGCGCGCATTCAGGCCGCTTCTGTCGCTCGCTCCAGAATTCAGTGCGTTGAACCTTTATCAACTGTCGCTGCTGGCTACGCTCAGTTACGGTGCTTTCGGTCAGACACCCGAGAAAGCTGACGCGACCCCGAAAAAAGATTTTGCGTTCACCTATCCCTCGCGCGGCACCATTGGTCATGTACTGAATACTTGCCTCGCGTGTTTCGAAGAGCCATCGAGTTACGCGGACTCCAAGAAGCCATCGTTTCCACTCGTAGAAGATGTGCCCTACTCCAAGCGCCTGGAAATCGTGCCCTTCGATCCAGAACTTTACCCGCAGAATGACTCATCCTCTGGTGAAGAACTGGAAACCCCCTCAGACGTGCATTTTTTCAATGATTTGAGACAAGGTGCAACGGACTGGAAAAATACCGACACCCAGGCCTATGCCACCCACGATGACCGGATCATCCTTATCGGTGTACGGGGTACGGCCGAAGGCTGGGATGGCTGGCGAGATGCCGATGCCAAACAAGTACCGATTGAGGGCGGAACCGGCAAGGCGCATCAAGGCTTTTATGAAGCATACATGGCGTTGCGGCCATTTATAGACCGCTACATTCTTCGCTTTCGCACCAATCAAAAGATCATCGTCTGCGGCCATAGTCTGGGCGGCGCCATTTCCTTGCTGCTTTCGGAATGGCTCCATCGTGAAATCACCAGCGACGTCATCCTGTACACCTTCGGCTCACCGCGTGCTGGCGACAAAGACTTTGTTGAATCCGCGAGCGGCCTGGTTCATCACCGGATCGTCAACCAGAACGACCCTGTGCCGAGCGTACCCGCCGGTTGGATGGATACCAAAAAGCCGATCTGGATCACCGGTCTTGCGGCGACGGTATCGGGTGTTCTAACACCTGCCGCTGGTGGGTTGGTCTTTGCCGCAGGCATGACGCGTTTCGGTGGCAAGCCTTATTGGCACCACGGTGAGCAACGCTACTTCATGCCATTACGACTACCTGGTCAAGGTGTCTCTTCTGTGTTGTGGACGCCCAACTGCGAAGGTTATGAAGAAGCCGCCATGACACGCTGCGTTGCGCAGTTGAAAAACAATGACACACCTGATCGCAAGCAATTCCTGGTGCAGGCGGCCAACGGCGGCGATCACAAAATGCTCGACGGTTATATTCCGGCATGTTGGGCATCCCTGCGCCGGTGGCAGGACACCCTGAAAACCGGTGGCTATATCATCAGTACCACGGAATCTGATCGATTAAAGCTTGAAGTCGAAACTTATCGTACTCAACTCAAGGAATGGCAGAGCAGAGCCGATGCAGAGTTTCCCGGCGGCACCATTGAAAGCCGGCCACAAGATCGCTCTACCGCATTACAACGGCGCTCGACAATGTCTGACCTTCAGGATCGGCAAAGAGCTATCAGGCAAGCGGTAAAGCATAACGAGAAAGAACTGGAAGCCCTTGAAGAGACGCTTCGGACCATCACCCGCCTGAGTACGACGAAACTCACGCTGGCTGAGATCTATGGCGATTGCACCGCGCTTGCTGACCTGCAGACCCACATTGACCGGTGGGCGGAACACAAAGAAAATCAGGAGTCGGTACGTTTGGCGCAGATTCCTTCGGCAAGAAATACGAGCATGGCTTGATGCGAACATTATGTTAATCAATGCCTGCACAGTGGAGGGAGTCGTCAGACTCCCCTTCCATCCTGTTACGTTGAACTCACACCGGCGCCTTCCAACTCAACATCTGCTGCTGCGCCACCTGCAGCAAATCATTGCCATCCTGCGTCAGCAGGTAAAGCGCATGGGTGATGTGTGGAATGTCCTGCACGTCGGCGTGTTTGAAGCACAGGCAATGCAGGGTTTCGAGCAGGTCGGCGGCGGCGCGGATGCGCTGGACGGCGGCTTCGAGGATGTCTTTCGGGTTGGCCTGGGTGTCGATGAGCAGTGTCGGGGTTTCGGTGACGTTGCTGCTGAGGGGGAGATAGCGGTTTTGTAGCAGTTTGATTATTGGCATATTGATTACTCGATTGTTTCAAAAGTAACCGCCGACACCGTGACCAAACGATGGGAGGCGGACCGTGTACAGGCTTGGTCAACCGAGAACAATCAACTCAGCTCGCCCGAAGGCGTCCTGCACACGGCCGCCACAGCTATGCACTTCACGGTCAAAGAACTCCGCGGAGCAGATGATGGCACATATGCAATCGATTATTCCCGGGTGACCAAACCCGAACCACTGATTTTGCAGCGGCAACCGAAAATAACCGCCCCGCTCCAACCGCCGAAAGCAGACAAGGCACCAGCCTTTGTAGGAATTCGCCAAACCTTCCAAAGAAAACCACCCCACTCCCTGACAGCCGGCGTTCAGCCCGGTTAACCATCCCTTAACGCCGTGGTCAAAAACTCTACTGAACCGCACGCCCTCAGCCATTCTGGCTGTCGCCCGGTGCGGCAGGTTCGGCTGAATCACGCCGAACTGTAGAACCGCCACACGGGAGTCCTTTCATGAACATTCGTCCTTTATTGCTCACTGCCGCCCTCGCCTGCACCGCGTTTGCCGGGCTGTCCCAGGCCAATGACACTTCCACCACGTCCAAAGCCGTGCCGTATCAGTACGGCATGCCGCTGCAGGTGGCCAAAGTGGTGTCGTTGACCGAGCCGCCAACCCAACTGTGCAAGGTGGTTACAGCCGATATGAAGTACATCGACAACGCCGGTCGACCTGAGGAAATCAGCTATAGGAAATTGTCTGACGCGTGCAACTTCCAGAACTGACAGAAACGTCTGGTTTGCGGGTTTGCGGTAGGCGTGAAGCGTTTCGACGGTTATTCTCGAAACCCTTCTCAATGCCGCAAGGATTGGCCATGCAGTTGTCGTTTCGCACGTTGTCGGGCTTCACGTGTTCGTTGTGTTTTTTGCTGGCGCTGGCCTGGGGCGTTTTCCCGGACAGGCTGCTGGCGATCTGGAGCCTCGAGTATTCCGACGCTGCCGGGTTTGTCGCGCGGCGCGGTGCGGTCCTGTTTGCGGCGCTGGGGGTGATGTTTTATCTGGTGCGCAACGCGCCGCCGTCGCTGGGGCGCAATGCGCTGAGCAACGGGTTTATCGTCGGTTGTTTTGGTTTGGCAGTGCTGGGCTTTGCGGAATGGATCAACGGCCATGCCGGCCCCGGGATTTTGCTCGCGGTGCTGGTCGAGTTCGCGCTGGGCCTTGGTTTTGTGCAGGCCCGGCGCGTGACGGTCGAACTGGGTGAAACGGTGCGTTAGACGGCTCTGGCTCGTGGGTAGTGATGTTGGACCGCTTGCTCTTTCAGCTCCGAGCGCAACCCGGCGATCAGGTCGTTGATTTCACGACAGCCGTTGAGGCGGCTGGCGTCAATGTCACTGACCTGCAGATCGACCTGATCGGTCTGGTGATCGCCGAAAATCTTGACGGTCATCGACAAGTCCGGCGACAGCGTGCACTGGCAACGTTTCGGCAAAAAACTGCTTTCGATGATATTGCGTAGTTCCAAGGCAGACAGAAACATGGCGAAACCCTCTCCTTACTGTGAGATGCCAATCAAGTATTCACGCTGACCGTTGCTGCCCCTGCACGGGTGTGTCCCCGCTGTTTCCCTGGTGCGACAAGCGGTGGTACTGCGAAATGCCCATTGGAGTGTAGGCGCCCAGGCCGGTGCGCCGCACTGAAAAGACGCATAAAGCGTGCCTTTCATCGGTTCATTTTCACCCTTGTGAAATCAAGCACTTGGCGGCGGTGCCAGTATTTGGCTACTTGCAAAATGCAAGAATGGCCTCGGCGGGTACTGCATTTTGCAACTCGACGCTGGTTTGCAATCACGGCCCATGAGGGTAAGAATGCCCGTCATCTACCCTACACCCGCACGGAGGCTTCCATGGGTTCTTTACGCGTCTACGCGACCACCGGCTTGTTTATCGCCAGCCTGTCCACCCTCGCCCACGCCGCCAATCTTGAAGACGTCGCGCCGTACCCGAAGGCTGAAGCCGGGTTCACCCGCCAGGTCATTCACTTGCCCAAGCAAGAGCAGGAAGAGAACTTCCAGGTGGAAATCCTCGCCGGCAAAACCCTTGAAGTGGACTGCAACCGTCAGCGTTTGGGCGGTGTTCTCGATGAGAAGAATCTTGAAGGCTGGGGTTATCCGTTCTATCGACTGGAAAAGGTCATTGGGCCGATGAGCACGATGATGGCCTGCCCGCCCGGCAGCCAGAAGAAGCGCGCGTTCGTGCCGGTCGTTGGTGATGGCTTCATGCTGCGTTACAACAGCAAGCTGCCGGTCGTGGTGTATGCGCCGTCGGATGTCGAAGTGCGTTATCGCATCTGGTCGGCGTCGGATAAAGTCGGTACCGCCCTGCAGGAATAACCCGAACAAGGAGTGCGTCGTTTGATTACCTGCCACGTCCGATATGTCATTGATCCCTACCAATTGCCTGAGTTCGAGGCCTACGCCAAGGCCTGGCTCGGCATCGTCGAGCGCTTGGGCGGCACGCATCACGGCTACTTTTTGCCGTCCGAGGGCGCGAGCAACATCGCTTATTGCCTGTTCAGCTTTCCGTCACTGGCGGATTACGAAAGCTATCGGCACATCGCGATGACCGACCCGGAAAGCACTGCACTGGTGGCCAGTCTGGTCGAGAAGAAGTTTATCGTCAGCTACGAGCGCAGCTTCCTGCGCCCCTTGCTGCCGTAAACATCTTCACGCCGAGACGCCGCACACCGCAGCGCGCTCGGCGACATGGCGCAGGCTGTCGAAGTTGATATTGGCGCCCGAGTCGATCGCCACGAATGTCTGCTCACGCACCCCGGTTCGCCCTACGTATTGCTTGATCCCGGCCACGGCCAACGCGCCGGAAGGTTCGGTGATCGAGCGGGTATCGTCGTAGATATTCTTGATCGCTGCGCAGAGGTCGTCGTTGCTGACGGTGATCACTTCGTCGACGCAAAAGCGGCAAACCTCAAACCCGAACGCACCAATCTGCGCTACCGCCACGCCATCGGCGAACGTCCCGACATTGGGCAGCACGACGCGCTGATCGGCTTCGAGCGCGGCCTTCAGGCACGCTGAATGTTCGGATTCGACGCCGATGATGCGCACTTCCGGGCGCAGATATTTGACGTACGCCGCGATGCCGGCGACCAAGCCTCCGCCGCCGACCGGGACAAAAATCGCATCCAGCGCGCCTTGATGCTGGCGCAGGATTTCCATTGCCACGGTGCCCTGTCCGGCGATCACATCTGGGTCATCGAAGGGTGAAACAAAGGTGCATCCGGTCTGTTCGGCCAATTGCAGCGCATGAGCCAATGCAAAGGGGAAACTCTCGCCGTGCAGCAATGCGTCGGCACCGCGACTGCGCACGCCGAGTACTTTGAGCTCAGGAGTGGTAGACGGCATGACGATCGTCGCAGCGATGCCCAACTCCCGCGCCGCCAGGGCTACGCCTTGCGCATGATTACCCGCCGATGCGGTGATCACTCCCCGCGCTCTCTGCTCATCGCTCAGTTGCACGAGTTTGTTGTAAGCACCACGGATCTTGAAAGAAAACGTCGGTTGCAGATCTTCGCGCTTGAGCAGGACCCGATTGCCCAGTGCTTCCGACAACGCCGGAGCTGGCTGCAACGGCGTGCGCACCGCAATGTCGTACACCGGCGCGGCGAGGATCTTTTTCACGTAGTGCTCGAGCAGGGCTTGCTGGTCGGTGCTGTGTGGCATGGTCGTCTCCTGACATTTTGCAGAACCCCGGAGACAGAAAGTAAAAACCCGCCTCTAGGGCGGGTTGGGTGCGCAGTCGTGAGCTAGCCCGCCAAATGAGGAATGGCGGTAATAATCATTGGCTGGCAGCGCGATACGGTGAAAGTCATGGGCTGGAAATTAGCCTGCGCGGTGCTGGCAAGTCAATGGCCAATTCCTGGCAGCGGCGTTAGTCTGGCGACTCTCTCATCACACCAAGGAAGGATTGCATGATGTCTATCACCCTGCCCCTCACGGCTTTGCTCGCTTTTAGCGGTTACACCGTTTCGGTGATGCTCCAGGCCGAACAGTCATTGATCGACTTCGGCATCAGCCTGATGACGCGGCCCGATACCGCGCAGGTGGTGATTGATCTGTACCTGCTGGCGACACTGGCGGGCATCTGGATGGTCAAGGACGCGCGGTCGCGTGGGCAGTCGGTTTGGTCGGTACTGCCGTATTTGTTGCTGACCGCGGTTTTCGTGTCGATCGGGCCGTTGTTGTATCTGGTGGTGCGTGGGGTTCGCGAGCGGCGCAAGGCAGTGGAAAAGTGCAGCCAGATACTATGAACACCTGAAAACCCTGTAGGAGTGAGCCTGCTCGCGATGGCGGAGTGTCAGCCAAAGATGAGGTGACTGACGCTCCGTTATCGCGAACAGGCTCACTCCTACACTGGAATGTCATGGGATTCAGCCTTTTTTACTGCGACGAACGCGGCGGTTTCATAAGGCACTGTCACCGTGTCCCTGCCGCGCAATTCTGGTTCTGCGGCAATCAACGCACGAATCTGCTCATCAACCTGCGCCCGCTGCGCCTCCGGCAGCGCGGCGATGAAACTGGTGGAACGCACACGGTTGAAGATCACGTCTTCCGGCGATCCGGTATGACCATGGTGAAACCGTTCAACCTGCAAGGGCGCGAATGCAGGGTGCGGAAACGCTTCGCGCCAGACGCCGGTGTAATAGCGCGGTGTGTCACCTTCCAGCGCATTGACGATGGCATCCAGTTTCGGCACCCAACTGACTTCAGTGTCACGCAGGTTCCAGATCAGCCCCAACTTGCCACCTGGCTTGAGCACCCGGGCGATTTCGCTCAGCGCCTCGGCGCTGGCAAACCAGTGAAACGCTTGTGCGCAGATCACCACATCCACTGAAGCATCCGGCAACGGCAGATCAGTCGCTGTGCCGCTCACCGCCAAAACTTGAGGCCATGCGTCAGAGAGTTTTTCCAGCATCTGCGCCACCGGTTCCACGGCGATCACCTGAGCACCGGTCGCCAGCAGCCGGCCAGTGAACTTGCCGGTGCCGGCACCCAGATCGATCACGGTTTTATGCCCATCCAGGCCCAGCGTCGCGGTCAACCATTGACTGACCTGCGGCGGATAGTCCGGCCGCCCTTTGACGTAGGTGTCGGCAGCGCTTTTGTAGCCGGCAGCGGCTGAGTGATGGACCTGATCGTTCATGACAATGCTCCTTCAGGCAAAACATCGGATCAACGGCAGACGCTTCCGAGCATAGCGCTTGAATTTACGCTGAACTTGAACAGTCACTGATAAAGCAATGAATAAAAATTCACCCTGTGGGTGTTCAAAGTGAAACACAACCTTCTGTGGAGCCTTCCATGAATATCCGTCCCGTTATGTTCGCCGCCCCGTTTCTGCTGGTCGCGGCGATGTCCAGCCAATTGGTCGTGGCCAGTGGTGGCGAAAAAGACCCCGTCCAGAAACCCGAATGCCCGAAAGGCCAGGTCTGGGACAGCAAAACGCAGAAATGCGTGCTGCAAACCAGCAGCCTGCTGCCGGACGCCGACCGTACTATTTATGCCTATCGCCTAGCAGATGGCAACGCTGTTGAAATCGCGGTTCATCGGTTAGTGCCCTGAGGGAATCAGGCATCCACTTTGAAAGTGTCGAGGGAAAACCAGTCCGGCGTCGGCATGTGGAACTCCAGGCGTGCGATCCCCGGTGCATCAAAGGCAACATTGACCGGTTTGCCGTACGACATGCCTAACGTCCGACGCCCCAGGAGCATCCCATTGCTGGCGAAGTAAGCCACGGTGCTGTCCTCATAGTTCACGCTTAAATGAAAGAAGCTGATTCGCGAGCATGTATTTTTCAGCTTTATTTCTACGACTTGCGCAGCCTGGCCAAACGCGTCGCGACCGATGCTCAGTACCTGACCTTCGATTTGGCCGGGAAAGGATTCGCCGATGTCGGAACGCGGCATGATCGCGCATTCGCCGTCACCGGATTTGAACGTGATCTGCATAGTGGGCGTTTCCATGATTGCGCCCTGCCGTGCCGTCTGATTCGGTACCCCGGTGAAATCTTCCATTAGTGTCGCTGGAGAATTCAGCACGGTAAATGTCGGCGCGTTGAACACCACCGCCGTGGTTTCATCATCGAGCCCGTCATAGGCAACTTTCAATTCCATGCGCAGGGGCGTACCTGGCTTGAGCTTCAGAAGTTCGCTGCGAGGCAGCGCATTATCCAGCCCACTGTCTTTCTCCGGCGCTGTCACTGGAGCAGCCTTGGCGATGACAATCGGGTGATCGTTACCGTTGATACCGGTGCCGTACAAGCGGAACCAACGCAACTGCCCCACCGCCATCGATGGCCACACCGCACATTGCGCCTGCGCACCACCGCTAAAATCAGCCAGATCAAGTATCCCGTTGCGGGCCTGAGGAATATCGGGTGACGGCAGCCGTCGATCCCGATCCTCGATCCGCTTGAGCACCACGTCACGGTGCATGGAGGGTTGAGGGGCCGCACCACGCAGCAGCTCCCATGACAGCTGGATTGTCTTGCCATGACTGGCCGCCAGCACTGGAGACTCGATCAGAAAGTTGGCCCGGTGATTCTTGTTGAATGCGGTTGGAGCAAAGACCGGCGAGACGGGCCCGGCTGCGCCCTGGATCAACAATCGCGCTTCGTCACCCGGTTGATCCTCCAGATACTCGACTCGGGCTGTCACGCCGTTGGGCAAATCCAGAGGGTCGATCAGGTAACCGGAGCCCACCAGTGCAGGTGGCAAAAGTGTCGCAGCGGGTTCGCCAGTGATGCTGGCTTTCAGGGCGTAGGACCGATCGAGCTCGGTCCCTTGGCTGACGCGCCTATAGGTAAACACTGCATGGCCCTTCGCGGCGGCGGCAAACGCTGCGTAAGGCACAGGGATCGAGTAGGAAAACGGCGCATTCTTCACTTTTTCGCTCAGCGTCAAATGGTCCAGTAACACTCCGTCCTCAGCGTAGAAGCGCCCCGTCAAACGGATTTCATCGTCTCTGAGCCAACTGCGCGATACATAGATTTGTGCAATCGCTGGTCCACCAGCCAGCTTGTTCAGGTCGATGATCCTGACGTCATCGTCAGGATCATCGGGCTTCTCGCTGAGGATCGGCGGGTCATACCAATTGCCCTTCCGATTGACATAAAGGTACTGGCTGGCCGAGGCAGGACTGTTGACATCCGGACTGTTGCCCACGCGATCAAGTACCGTGAAACGCACTTCGAAGCGCGGACTGTCACCCGCCTCGTCGAAGGTTGCCTCATCGATGATCATCTGGATGGGCTGCTGTCGATTCGCCTCTTCCTCACTGACCGGGTGGCGCAAGGTTTTACCATTGCAATACAACACGATGGTGTCGAACGCTCTCATCAACGGGTAGGCCACCCTGGCGCTTACACCTGCAAGCGCGCGCTCAGCGTCGATACCTTCATCCACTGCATCCTGATCCACTTCAAGCACCAATTCGGAATGGCCTGCCTCCTCAGGAAAACGGTCCACGTTACCCGGACGCTTGTCGTGATAAATGACCGTCAAAGGCGCCGAAGTTTCGAGCTCCATGCCTCCTCGCTCCAACCCGTACTCGAGAACGTTCAGCGGACTCTTCCATTTATCCGCAGCCACATAAACGATTACCTGTTGAGTCGTCTCGCCGATGGCGATGGTTTTGTCAGCAACCCGCTCTCCGTTCAAGCGCACGACATAGGTGTCATCGTCCTGCGCGGTAGTGGCGGGTTCGATGAACACCTTCACCCCCTCGGGGTACAGATAAGTGAGTGCCAGAGGCAGCCCGGCGTCTGCATTTTCCGGTCCGAGGACTGGCTGACTCATGCCAGGGATTCGTGGTTTTTCGAGGGTCTTGACGTTCATGGTGGTCATCCTTTTCCAATCGGGATCCGATGCGATGGGTGGCGAAGAGGCATTTCCTGCGCATGAGACACCCATCGGCTGCGGTTGCCTACTGTCAAACCTGACAGGTACCCCCTATGAAACCAGTGCAAAACGTTTCCATTGGTCGGAAAACACAATTCCACTGTGAAGCGAGCCTGCTCGCGATGACGGTATATCAGCTGAATATGCGCTGACTGACCCAACGCCTTCGCGAGCAAGCCAGCTCCCCCAGGTCACTACTCAGAGACATGAATCTCAGGCGTTAGTGGGCAACCACAACCGGAACCGTGCGCCGCCCAACGGCGAGGGCTCCACGGTCAACACGCCCCCCTGCGCTTCCAGTGCCCGGCGGCTGATCGCCAGGCCCAGACCAAACCCACCGGTGGCGCGATCACGGCTGCGGTCGAGTCGATAGAACGGCTCGAATATCCGCTCACGTTCGTCGTCGGGAATCCCGATGCCGTCGTCATCGACCCAGATCTCGCAGCCCTCGGCATTCACCTGCACGCCAATCTGGATGCGCTTCCCGCAATAGCGCATGGCGTTGCGCAGCAGGTTCTGGATCGCCCGCGCGGTCAGGCGCGGGTCCAGCGCGAAGCGTTCGAGCTGACCGTGCAGCAGAACATCGATAACGATTTCAGGTGATTCCAGCTCCTCGTCGACGCTCCCGAGAATGCTGTCGATGAACTCGTCCAGCGAAACCTCGATACGCTCGGGCGATTGCGCGGGGTTCTGCAAGCGGCTGTAGGAAAGCAATTCCAGCACCAGTTCATCCAGCTCACGAATATGCGCGACCAGGCTCTGCAAGCGCTCGCGGCTGGCGGCCGGCAAGTCTTCGGAGAGCGCCAGCGCCAGGCCGAAATCCAGACGCGTCAGCGGCGTACGCAGTTCGTGGGAAACAGCGTTGAGCAGGTCGCGTTGCTGGTTGAGCAGGTTTTCGATATCACCGGCCATGGTGTCGAACACGTTGGCGAGACTGCCGATGTTCGAACTGGGCGCGATTTTGGTCCGTTCGCTCAAATGGCCTTTGCCGAAGCGCTCAGCGGTGCCTTTCAAGCGTTCCAGATCGCGCCAGTGCGGGCGCAGCCAAAGCAGCAGGCAGCCGAGCAACATCGCGCCGATCAGCACGTTGATGCTCCAGTACAACAGGTCAACGTCGACCGGATCCGGCGGCACGACCATGCGCACGGCCATGTCCGCATTCAGCGGAGTGACCGCCAGCGTCCGCCAGCCCCAGTCGCCGATACGCACAACGTTTTCACCACGGTGTAATCGTTCCTGCTCAATGGGCGTGAATACCGGGTCGTCGATTGGCGTCAGGACGATGTGCAAAGGCTGGAACTCCTTGTCCATCGACGCAGCAATCGCCGGCCACTGTTCTTGCGGCGCGGCATGAAACTGACGGGTGATCAGTGATTGCAGGCCTCGGGAGAACTCCAGGTTGTAGGTGACGAAGCGATCCCGAAAAACCATCACCACCAGATCCGGCACCAGATAGATCGCCGCGCTATAGGAGACGATCGTCACCAGATACAGGCGAAACAGGATGCGAAACATCAGTTCAGCATTCCCATTCCGAGCGGCTGAACAGATAGCCCTTGCCCCACACGGTCTTGATCTTGCGCGCCTCGCCGGCGTGATCATCGAATTTGCGCCGCAGCTTGGAAATTGCCACGTCCACCGAGCGGTCGGTGCCGTTGAATTCGATACCGCGCAGTCGCTGCAGAATCTGATCGCGACTCAGCACTTCGCCGGCGTGCCGCGCCAGCACCACCAGCAAATTGTATTCGCCGCTGGACAGTTCGACCGCTTGATCGCGCCAGGTCACGGTGCGTTCGGAGAGGTCAATGCACAGATTGCCCATGACGATCCGGTCATTGACCGCCAGCGGTTCGCCGAGGCTGCTGCGTCGCAGCAACGTGCGCACCCGCGCCAGCAGCACCCGGGGCTCGCAGGGTTTGGTCACGTAGTCGTCAGCGCCCATCTCCAGGCCCAGCACCTGATCATGACTGTCATCGCGGGCCGTGAGCATGAGGATTGGCAGCGTCGCCGAATCGGCGCGCAGCAAACGGCAGACTTGCAGGCCATCGAGGCCCGGCAGCATGAGGTCGAGGATCACCAGATCCGGCGGACTGATCCGCGCCCGCTCGCGCACATGGTCGCCACGGCCAATGACGCTGACGGAATAACCGTTACGTTCCAGGTAGCTGGAAATCAGTTCGGCGAGGGCGGTGTCGTCTTCGACCAGGAGGATGTTGGGCATGGGGTGTTCCAGAAAAATGCTGGGGCGACAGTCAGGGCCTCATCGCGAGCAGGCTCACTCCTACAGTTGGAATGCGATCTCCTGTGGGAGCGAACCTGCTCGCGAAAGCGATCGAACTGTCGCAATAAATTTCAAGGGCTGCAGGATATACGCCCTCAACCGCCACTGAGCAAAACCCTTACACAATTTCACACAGCAACTACAAAGCTTCACCGCTAACCTCCCCGTCTGGCCGTAGGATGCGGCCTTCAATATTGGGGGTTGTACATGTCTGGAAAACTGCTGGCCGGGCTCGGCCTGATCGCATTGGCGCTGACGCTGAGCGCTTGTGATTCGTCCTCGAATGCCGAAGAGCAAGCGCCACCAGCCACGGTACGCATCGAGACCATCAAAACCCAGCCACTATCGATCAGCAGCGAATTGAGCGGGCGCATCGCCGCGCCACGGATTGCCGAAGTGCGTGCGCGAGTGGCCGGCGTGGTGTTGCAGCGCACTTATCGCGAAGGCAGCGACGTGAAAAAGGGTGATGTGCTGTTCCGCATCGACCCGGCGCCGTTCAAGGCGGATCTCGACAGTGCCGAAGCCGCACTGCGCAAAGCCGAGGCCAATGCCTTTCAGGCCAGACTGCAAGAACAACGCTACGCCCAATTGATCGAAGACAAGGCCATCAGCGGTCAGGACTACGACAACGCCCGCGCCGCTGCCCGGCAAACGGCAGCTGATGTTGCGGCCAGCAAGGCAGCGCTTGAACGGGCGAAACTGAACCTCGGCTACGCCACCGTCACTGCGCCGATTTCCGGGCGTATCGGCCGCGCGCTGGTCACCGAAGGTGCGCTGGTCGGGCAGAACGAAACCACGCCGCTGGCGCTGATTCAGCAACTCAACCCGATCCACGCCGACCTGACCCAGTCGACCCGCGAGCTCAACGAACTGCGTCGCGCATTCCGTTCCGGGCAGTTGCAGGAAGTCGGTCAGGATCAGGTCAAGGCCACTCTGATTCAGGATGACGGCAGCCTGTACCCGCTGCCCGGCAAGCTGTTGTTCAGTGACATCACAGTCGATCCGGGCACTGGTCAGATCATCCTGCGCAGCGAATTCCCCAACCCCGATCTCGACCTGCTGCCGGGCAGCTTCATCCGCGTACGCCTTGAACAGGCGACCATCCAGAACGGCATCACCGTGCCGCAACGCGCGGTGCAGCGTGACAGCGCCGGCATTGCCCAAGTGCTGACCGTCGACGAACAGATGCGCGTTGCCGAGCAACCGGTGCAACTGGGTGCGGTGCAGAACAATCGCTGGATCGTCACCGGCGGCCTCAAGCCCGGCGACCGTATTGTCATTGAAGGCCTGCAACACGCCCGTCCCGGGGAAAAGGTGCAGATCGACGAAACCCCTCTTCCACTTGCCCAGACCTCTGGTCAGTAAGCAGGACGCTTTTCTATGCCGCAGTTCTTTATCGACCGCCCGGTATTCGCCTGGGTGGTCGCGTTGTTCATCCTGTTGGCCGGTGCGCTGGCCATCCCACAGTTGCCGGTGGCGCAATACCCCGACGTCGCGCCGCCGCAGATCGAAATCTACGCCGTCTACCCTGGCGCCTCGGCGCAAACCGTCGATGAAAGCGTGGTCAGCCTGATCGAGGAAGAGCTTAACGGTGCCGATCACCTGCTCTATTTCGAATCGCAGAGCAGCCTTGGCAGCGCGACGATCAAAGCCACGTTCCAGCCAGGCACCAACCCGGAGCTGGCGCAGGTCGACGTGCAAAACCGCCTGAAGGTTGTCGAGTCGCGTCTACCGCAAGCGGTCAACCAGCAAGGACTGCAGGTGGAGAAGGTTTCTTCCGGTTTTCTGTTGCTGATCACCCTGACCTCCAGCGACGGTAAGCTCGATGACGTCGCGCTCAGCGATTACCTGGCGCGCAACGTGATGAACGAGATCAAGCGTCTGGACGGGGTCGGCAAGGCGCAGCTGTACGGCGCCGAACGGGCCATGCGCATCTGGATCGATCCGCAGAAGCTGATCGCGTTCAATCTGACACCGGCAGACGTCAACGCAGCCATCGTGGCGCAGAATGCCCAGGTGTCCGCCGGCAGCATCGGTGATCTGCCGTCACCTTCAACGCAGGAAATCACCGCGACGATTCTGGTCAAAGGGCAATTGTCGACACCCCAGGAATTCGCCGACATCGTGCTCAAGGCCAATCGCGATGGCTCCACGGTGCGCATCGGTGACGTCGCGCGAGTGGAGATCGGCAGTCAGGAATACCAGTTCGGCACACGCCTGAACGGTAAACCGTCCACCGCCGTCGGCGTGCAACTGTCACCAGGTGCCAACGCGCTGAACACCGCGACGCTGGTGCGGGCGAAGATGGACGAGCTGGCGCGCTACTTCCCGGTAGGCGTGGAATACAAGATTCCTTACGACACTTCGCCCTTCGTCAAGGTCTCGATCACCAAAGTGATCTATACCCTCGGCGAAGCGATGCTGCTGGTGTTTGCGGTGATGTTCCTGTTCCTGCAGAACGTGCGCTACACGCTGATCCCGACGCTGGTGGTGCCGGTGGCGCTGATGGGCACGTTCGCGACCATGCTGGCGCTGGGGTTCTCGATCAACGTGCTGACCATGTTCGGTATGGTGCTGGCCATCGGCATTCTGGTCGACGATGCCATCGTCGTGGTGGAAAACGTCGAACGGATCATGGCCACCGAGGGCTTGTCACCCAAGGAAGCCACGCGCAAGGCCATGACGCAGATCACCGGGGCGATCATCGGCATTACTCTGGTGTTGGTCGCAGTGTTTATTCCGATGGCGTTCATGCAAGGGTCGGTCGGGGTCATCTACCAGCAGTTCTCGCTATCGATGGCCACCTCGATTCTGTTCTCGGCGTTCCTCGCCCTGACGCTGACGCCGGCCTTGTGCGCGACCTTGCTCAAGCCTGTTGCCAAGGGCGAACATCACGAGAAATCGGGCTTCTTTGGCTGGTTCAATCGTCGTTTCGAGCAATTGACCGATCGCTATCAGGGCTGGGTCGGCTATGCGCTGAAGCGCACCGGTCGCTACCTGTTGATCTACGTCGTCCTGCTGATCGGGCTCGGGATATGTTTTGCGCGCCTGCCCTCCTCTTTTCTGCCGACCGAGGACCAGGGCTACACCATTACCGATATCCAACTGCCACCGGGGGCGACGAAGAACCGCACGGTGCAAGTGGCCGAACAGCTCGAAGCGCACAACGCGGGTGAGCCGGGGATCAGTGACAGTGTGGTGATTCTCGGTTTCAGCTTCTCCGGTAGCGGACAGAACGCAGCGCTGGCGTTTTCGACCCTCAAGGATTGGTCTGAACGCGGCAGTGACGATGCCGCCAGCTCGATCGCTGACCGGGCGAACGCTGCCCTCAGCCAGATCAAGGACGCCATGGCGTTCTCGGTACTGCCGCCGCCGGTGGATGGGCTCGGCACGTCCAGCGGTTTCGAGTTCCGCTTGCAGGATCGTGGTGGGCTCGGGCATGCGACGTTGATGCAGGCACGTACGGAACTGCTCGCCGCGGCCGAGAAAAGTCCGGTACTGATGAACGTGCGCGAAAGTGCGCTGGCCGAAGCGCCGCAAGTGCAGCTGATCGTCGACCGTAAACAGGCGAATGCCCTGGGCGTTTCGTTTGCCGACATTGGTAACGTGTTATCCACCGCAGTGGGGTCCAGCTACATCAACGATTTCCCCAATCAGGGCCGCATGCAGCGGGTGGTAGTGCAAGCTGAAGGTGATCAGCGCAGTCAGGTGGATGATTTGCTGAAAATGCACGTGCGCAACAACGCCGGGAGCATGGTGCCGCTGTCGGCGTTCGTCCAGGCCAACTGGATTCAAGGCCCGGCGCAGCTGACCCGCTACAACGGTTACCCGGCCATTGCTATTTCCGGCGAACCGTCAGCGGGGCACAGTACCGGTGAGGCCATGGCGGAAATCGAACGGCTGGTGGCGCAAGGGCCGAAAGGTCTGGGCCAGGAATGGACCGGCCTGTCGTTGCAGGAACGCTTGTCCGGCAATCAGGCGCCGATCCTGCTCGGTTTATCGTTGCTGGTGGTGTTCCTGTGTCTGGCGGCGCTGTATGAGAGCTGGTCGATTCCAACCTCGGTGTTGCTGGTCGTGCCGCTGGGTGTTCTCGGTGCGGTGTTGGCGGTAACGTTGCGTGGGATGCCTAATGATGTGTTCTTCAAAGTTGGTTTGATCACGATCATCGGTCTGTCGGCGAAGAACGCGATCCTGATCATCGAGTTCGCCAAGAGCCTGTATGACGAAGGTCATGACCTGATCGATGCGACGTTGCAGGCAGCGCGTCTGCGTCTGCGACCGATCGTGATGACGTCGCTGGCGTTCATTCTTGGCGTGGTGCCGTTGGCGATTGCCACG
Source organism: Pseudomonas sp. RIT-PI-o (assembly GCF_001297215.1). Lineage (NCBI taxonomy): Bacteria > Pseudomonadati > Pseudomonadota > Gammaproteobacteria > Pseudomonadales > Pseudomonadaceae > Pseudomonas > Pseudomonas sp. RIT-PI-o. Next base: position 90,007 of record NZ_LHPA01000018.1, read on the forward strand.
GGTGCCAGTTCGGCCAGCCAGCAGGCGATCGGCACTGGCGTGATCGGCGGGATGATTACTGCGACGCTGGCGGTGATCTTCGTACCCGTATTCTTCGTCGTAGTGATGAAACTCGTACAACGATTCACCAAACCCCACTGATCCAAATGTAGGAGCTGTCGAGTGCAACGAGGCTGCGATCTTTTGATTTTGAAAAGCTAAAACCAAAAGATCGTCCGATCGCGGCCCGAGCCATCGGCAGCTCCTACAAAATCAGGGTTGCGTACGCTATGGTGCAGAGACCATTCTCCAACGTGAGTCTCCATGCGCTTCCTCGCCCGCACCCACCCTCGCCTCTCCGCCGCCGCTCTGCTCGGACTCGCCACCGGCCTGCTGTTCCCCGCCGATTCGATCGTCAGCAAAATCCTCATCGGCTGGAACGCCGGTGTATGGACTTACCTGATCCTGATGTTCTGGCTGACCGTGAGCGCCAAGGCCCCGGACGTCAAACGCATCGCTGAAGTCGAAGACGAAAACGCCGGCCTGGTGTTGTTCGTGGTGTGCATTGCCGCGCTGGCGAGTCTGGCCACCATCACCTTCGAACTGGCCGGCAGCAAGGATCTGGATAGCACCCACAAACTGCTCCATTACGCGTTCACAGCACTCACGGTAATTGGTTCATGGCTGCTGATCGGGGTGATTTTCTGTGTGCACTACGCCAGGCTGTTTTACACCTGGGACGGTAAGGAGCCCGCCCTGCGTTTCGCCGAGGGTCTGACCACCCCCAATTATTGGGATTTTCTGTACTTCTCGTTCACTGTCGGCGTCGCGGTCCAAACGTCGGATGTGGGCGTAGCGACGCGGGGCATCCGCAAAATCGTACTGGCGCAGTCCCTGATCGGCTTTGTGTTCAACACTGCGATTCTGGGTTTTTCGATCAACATCGCCGCCGGGTTATTCGGGTAGGCAGCGCCCGCCCGTCGGTATCAGCGGGCAATCTCACGATCATTCACTTGACGCCCTATTTGTTTCTGGTGTTTCCTGAAACCGGTTTCAGGGCATCTTTCCGCCTTGGGCCTATAAATCCAATAACAAGGTTTAAGACCGTGCACGACTTTTCCGCCGCCCAGCGCAGCCGCGTCACCATGCTTGATGTCGCCGAACGCGCGGGCGTGTCCAAGGCCAGCGTATCGCGCTTCATCGGTGATGACCGCGCCCTGCTCTCCGAAGCAATCGCCCTGCGCATCGAGCAGGCCATCAGCGAACTTGGCTACCGCCCGAACCAGATGGCCCGTGGGCTCAAGCGCGGGCGCACTCGCCTGATCGGCATGCTCGTCGCCGATATCCGTAACCCTTATTCAATTGCCGTGATGCACGGGGTGGAAACCGCCTGCCGTGCGCACGGTTACAGCCTGGTGGTGTGCAACACCGACCGCGATGACGAGCAGGAACGCCAGCATCTGGCGCTGTTGCGCTCGTACAACATAGAAGGGCTGATCGTGAACACGCTTGGCCACCACCGTGACGAATTGCACGAGTTGCGCCGCGAGATGCCGCTGGTGCTGGTGGATCGCAAGGTGGACGGCCTCGACAGCGACATGGTCGGGCTGAATAACCCGCAAGCGGTGGAGATGGCGCTCGCGCACCTCGGGCAGCGAGGGTATCGCGATGTTTTATTAATCACCGAACCGTTTGATGGCACCAGTTCGCGGATCGAACGGGTCAGCAGTTTCCAGGCGCAGATCGCGCAGCGCTCGGGGTTAACCGGGGCAGTTGTTGAAACCGGTGATGGTCTGGCGAGCCAACTTCAGCAGTTCATGAACACGACCAATGCAGGGCCGAAAGCACTGTTTTGCGCCAATGGTGTGGCAGCGTTAGCCGCGACGACGGCGTTACGCCAAATCGGTTGTCGGTTGTTCGAGGATGTGGGGCTTATCGCCCTGGATGATCTGGATTGGTATCCGTTGGTGGGCAGCGGGATTACTGCGCTGGCGCAGCCGACGCAAGAGATTGGTGCGTGGGCGTTTGAGTGTCTGCTCAGGCGCCTGCGCGGGGATAACGAGGTGGCGCGGGTGATGGATTTTGCGCCGGAGCTGATTGAGCGGGGGTCTACTCTTGGGATTTGTGGTGTTTGAGCTGACGCTATCGCGAGCAGGCTCACTCCTACAGGGGAATGCATTGCAAACGTAGGAGTGAGCCTGCTCGCGATAGCGCCCGAGAGAACAACGCAGAAACACCCGATATTTTTTTGAACAAAAATGAAACCGGTTTCAGAGGTCAATAACAATGAACAAACCAGCCGTTTCCATCAGTCTGTCCAGCTACGGTGCCGACCTTGTGCGCCAGCGTGGCCAGGATTCCTTCATCGATATTCTCGCGGCGGCCGGGGCCAATCGCATCGAGTGGCGTGAAGAGCTGTTGACCCGTGAGGATCCGGCGCAACTGGCCCAGGCCACGCAAGCGCAAGGCCTGCAAAGCGTTTATTCCTCGCCCACCGAACTGTGGCTCGCAGGGCAAGCGCAGCCGAATCCCGAATTGATTACTGCGCTGCATCAGGCCCAGGCGTTCGGGTCGAAATGGCTGAAAGTGTCGCTCGGCTACTTCACCGACAACTCTGATTTGCAGGCACTGGCCGAGCGACTCCAGCAAAGCCCGGTGCAATTGCTGGTAGAGAACGACCAGACCTTGCATGGCGGGCGCATCGAGCCGTTTCAGCGTTTCTTCGCCGCCGTCGAACAGCACCACCTGCCGATCAAAATGACCTTCGACATTGGCAACTGGCATTGGCAGGACCAGTCCGCCGCCAGTGCCGCCCGCGCGCTGGGGCGACATGTCGGTTATGTGCATTGCAAGGCCGTTGCGCGCCGAGCCGACGGCAAACTGGTCGCCGTACCGCCAGCCATCAGCGACCTGCATCTGTGGGAACAACTGCTGCGGCACATGGACCAAGGCGTTATGCGCGCCGCCGAATACCCGTTGCAAGGCGATGACCTGGTGCAACTGACCCGCGAACACGTCGCCGCCCTCGCCCGCCTGGGGCAATCGCGCCTGGAGCCAGCTCATGTCTGAGATCGATATTCTTTCTTTCGGTGAAACCATGGCGATGCTGGTTGCCGAGCAGACCGGTGATCTGGCGAAGGTCGAGCAGTTTCATAAACGTATTGCCGGGGCCGACAGCAATGTCGCGATCGGCTTGTCGCGGCTGGGGTTCAATGTCGCGTGGCTGAGCCGCGTCGGTAATGATTCACTCGGGCGCTTTGTGGTCGAGACGCTGATCAAGGAAGGTCTGGATTGCAGCCACGTTGAAGTCGATAAAACCCATCCGACCGGGTTCCAGTTCAAATCGCGCAATGACGATGGCAGCGACCCGCAAGTCGAGTATTTCCGCCGTGGCTCCGCGGCCAGCCATCTGTCGCCGCGCTCCATCACCGACAACCTGCTCAGCGCCCGCCATCTGCACGCCACCGGCATTCCGCCGGCGCTGTCGGCTTCGGCGCGGGACATGTCCTTTGAACTGATGACCCGCATGCGCAACGCCGGACGCAGTGTGTCGTTCGATCCGAACCTGCGCCCGAGCCTTTGGGCCAGCGAGGGCGAGATGATCCGCGAGATCAACCGCCTCGCCGCCCTTGCTCATTGGGTGCTGCCGGGTTTGAGCGAAGGTCGTTTGCTCACCGGTTTTGACGACCCGGCGGACATCGCTGCGTTTTATCTTGATCAAGGTGCGGAAGCGGTGGCGATCAAGCTCGGGCCTGAAGGCGCTTACTACCGCACGCAGCTGGATCAGGGTTTTGTCGCTGGCGTGCCGGTGACCAACGTGGTCGATACGGTGGGTGCCGGAGATGGCTTTGCGGTGGGGATGATCAGCGCCCTTCTCGAGCATCAAAGTTTTGCCGAGGCGGTGCAGCGGGCGAACTGGATTGGCAGTCGCGCGGTGCAGAGTCGCGGGGATATGGAGGGCCTTCCAACCCGTCTGGAGTTATCGATTGAATTTGAATCCGCCTTCGCGAGCAGGCTCGCTCCCACAGGGCAACGCGTATCAAATGTGGGAGCGAGCCTGCTCGCGAAGAGGCCTGCCTAGGCAACGCAAATTTTTGAACCTGCTGCGACAAAAACAACAAGCTCAGGAGTCACACCGATGAAAACCGCAACCCTCGCCACCCGCCGCTGGTGGTACATCATGCCGATCGTGTTCATCACATACAGCCTGGCCTATCTCGATCGCGCCAACTACGGCTTCGCCGCTGCGTCGGGCATGGCCGAAGACCTGATGATCACACCGGGCCTGTCCTCGCTGCTCGGTGCGTTGTTCTTTCTCGGTTACTTTTTCTTCCAGGTACCGGGCGCGATCTACGCGCAAAAGCACAGTGTGAAGAAGCTGATTTTCGTCAGCCTGATCCTCTGGGGCGGTCTCGCCACGTTGACCGGCGTGGTCTCCAACGCCTATTGGCTGATCGTCATCCGCTTCATGCTCGGCGTGGTCGAAGCGGCGGTGATGCCGGCGATGCTGGTCTATCTCTGCCACTGGTTCACCCGGGCCGAACGCTCGCGCGCCAATACCTTTCTGATCCTCGGCAACCCGGTGACCATGCTGTGGATGTCAGTGGTCTCCGGTTATCTGGTGCAGCATTTCAGCTGGCGCTGGATGTTCATCATTGAAGGTCTGCCGGCGGTTCTGTGGGCCTTTATCTGGTGGCGACTGGCCGATGATCGTCCGGCCCAGGCCAAGTGGCTCAACGATCAGGAAAAACACGATCTGGAAAGCGCCCTCGCCGCCGAGCAGGTCGGTATCAAAGCGGTGAAGAATTACGCTGAGGCATTCCGTTCGCCGAAGGTGATCATCCTGGCGCTGCAGTTCTTCTGCTGGAGCATCGGCGTTTACGGCTTCGTTTTGTGGCTGCCGTCGATCCTCAAGGCAGGCGCGCAGATGGACATGATCGAGGCTGGCTGGCTGTCGGCGCTGCCGTATCTGGCGGCGGTGATCGGCATGCTCGCGGTGTCGTGGGGCTCGGACAAATTGCAGAAGCGCAAACGCTTCGTCTGGCCGCCGCTGCTGATCGCCTCGATTGCGTTCTACGGCTCCTATGCCTTGGGCGCCGAACATTTCTGGTGGTCGTACACACTGCTGGTGATCGCCGGCGCCTGCATGTACGCGCCGTACGGGCCGTTCTTCGCCATTGTTCCGGAAATCCTGCCGGCCAACGTCGCGGGCGGTGCCATGGCGCTGATCAACAGCATGGGCGCGCTCGGCTCGTTCGGCGGTTCATATCTGGTCGGTTATCTGAACAGCTCCACCGGTTCGCCCGGCGCTTCCTATCTGTTGATGAGCGGCGCGTTGCTGCTGTCGGTGGTGCTGACGATTTTCCTCAAGCCCGGCGCCAGTGATCGCGTCGTCGCCAAAGCCGTCGCCACACCGCGTGTGCCGGCGCATTCCTGAAAGGATTTTTGCCATGAAAAAACAGGTCGTGCTGTACAAGAAACTCTCGCCCGCGCTGATGGCGCGCCTGCAAGCGCAGTTTGACGTGACGCAGATCGAAAGCCTCGACGCCGATGGCCTCATGCAGTTGCGCGATGCCCTGCCCCGCGCCCACGGTTTGCTCGGCGCCAGCCTCAAACTCGATGCGGCGCTGCTGGATCTGGCGCCGCAGCTGGAGGCGATTGCCAGCGTTTCCGTCGGTGTCGATAACTACGATATTGATTATCTGAGCCGGCGCGGGATTCTGCTGACCAACACGCCGGATGTGCTCACCGAAACCACTGCCGACACCGGTTTCGCGCTGATCCTCGCCGCTGCCCGGCGCGTGGTCGAACTGGCGAACATGGTCCGTGGCGGCCAATGGAGTCGCAACATCGGCCCGGCGCATTTCGGCACCGATGTGCATGGCAAGACCTTGGGCATTATCGGCATGGGCCGTATCGGCGAAGCGCTGGCGCAGCGTGGGCATTTCGGCTTTGGCATGCCGGTGATCTATCACAGCCAGTCGCGCAAGCCGGCGGTCGAGGCGCGTTTTGATGCGCAGTATCGAAGCCTCGAAGAATTGTTACAGCAGGCTGATTTCATTTGCCTGACCTTGCCGCTGACGGCGCAGACCGAACGCTTGATCGGCACCGAACAGTTTGCGCTGATGCGCCCGGAGAGCATTTTCATCAATATCTCTCGCGGCAAAGTGGTCGATGAAGCAGCGATGGTCGAGGCATTGCGCAACAAGCGTATTCGCGCGGCGGGGCTGGATGTGTTCGAGCGCGAGCCGTTGAATCATGATTCACCATTGTTGCAGTTGAGCAATGTGGTGGCGACGCCGCACATGGGCTCGGCGACCCATGAGACGCGCGAGGCGATGGCGCGGTGTGCGGTGGAGAATCTGTTGGCGGCGCTGGGTGGGCAGCGGCCGGCGAATCTGGTGAATGCCTCTACTTGGCAAAACTGAGATCTCTGGTGTCAGTAAAGCCGCCTTCGCGAGCAGGCTCGCTCCTACATTTGAAATGCGTCCCCTTGTAGGAGTGAGCCTGCTCGCGATGAGGCAGGAACAGGCAACCCAAAACATCAGGCACTGCGCGCCTGCAGAAGCTGCACCGCACACAACGCAATCCGCGCGCAGGCATCCGCCAGTTTCACCCGATCCACCACCAGCCCTATGCGGATATGCCCCGCCGCGCTCGGCCCGAACGCCTCGCCTGCCAACACCGACACCCCGTAACCTTCCAGCAACCGCTCGGCAAACGCCTGTGCGCCGAGGCCAGTCTGGCGCACGTCGACCATCACGAACATGCCGCCATCCGGGCGGATCGGCTGCAAACCGGGGCAACCCTGCAACCGTTCGCACACCAGATCCCGGCGCAAGCGGTACTCCTCGCGCATCTGCGTGACTTCCGGCAGATCGGTTTGCAGCGCCACTTGCGCGGCCTTCTGGACGAAATCCGGCAGACCGAAGAGCATGCTCAGTGACAGGTTCACCAGATGTTCCGCCAAGGGTTTCGGGCCGATCATCCAGCCGATGCGCCAACCGGTCATCGCGTGGGATTTCGACAGACTGTTGATCGTCGCGGTGCGCTCGGCCATGCCCGGCAGGCTCGCCGGACTGATGTGCTCGCCTTCATATAACAGCTCGCTGTACACCTCGTCGCTGATCAGCCACAGGTCATGCCGAATGCACAGCGCCGCCAGTTCCTGCCAGATCAGCAGGGACAAGCTGGCGCCGCTGGGATTGTTCGGGCTGTTGAGCAGCATGGCGCGGGTTCGCGGGGTGATGCGCGCGGCGACATCGGCCGGGTCGACTCGAAAACCGTTTTCCGAGCGCACCGGCACAGGCACAACCGTCGCCCCGCAAGCGCCAAACACGCCTTCGTAGGTGACGTACATCGGTTCGGCGACGATCACTTCATCGCCCGGATCGAGCAGACATTGCGCCACCGAATAAACTGCGCATTGCGCGCCGGGCAGGACGATCACCTGATCAGGATCCACCCGTTGACCACTGCGCTGGCGATGACGCTCGGCAATCAGCCTGCGCAACTCGAATCGACCACGCACGTCGGCATAGTGCGTATCGCCGGCCAGCAGGCTGTCGATCGCGCCATGGACGATCGGTAACGGTGTATCGAAATCCGGATCGCCGACACTCAACAGCAAAACGTCGACGCCCTCGGCGCGCAGTTCCAGCGCTCGGTCGTGAATCTGCCAGGCGGCGGCTCCCTCCCCGGCGATTCGTTGGGTCAAGGCTGAATAGCGCATGTACGTCTCCTGAGGGCGCGGTCTCCAGCCTTCACCGTATCTCAAATCACGAAACGCGCCAGCCGTTTTGTCCCCAGGATGAATCTGAGGAGAAACTTCGCAGGATGCTCGATCACCGGTCCGGTGCCTACCTGTCAGAGTTGACAGTAGACCGATTGCAAGAATATTCCTCTAATGAACCCGCGGCAAAATGTTCAACCGTTTCTCATCAAAACAACGGAGTGTTAAAACGATGACAATTAATGAAAATATTCTCGATCTGGACCCACCGCGGATTCCTGATGCGTTACCAAATTTTCCTGACAGTCAAGTTAACTTGTTGCCATTGACTGCGCTGGAGTCGCCCTTGCTGGTGTTAATTCCAGAATGGTCGGATTTACCAACAACTCCAGGCATGCAAGTCGTGGTGAGTCTGTTGTTCAATGAGCAGCAAGTGGCGCAATACCAGTACACGACGCCTATTAACCCAGCGCTTTTCCCACTGAACGTGCATATTCCTAAGCATCATTTAGTAGAGGGCGCACACCGGGTTTCATACATCATGACAGTTTTCGAACGCCCAATGCCGTCGGCGAGCACGCCGATCACCGTCGATACAAGCGCTCCAAACCGCGGCAACCCGGGACACGCTCCGAACTTTCCGCTAGATGTCATCCGTGATGGGATTACACAGAGCTATCTAGACGAGAACGGTGATGAAGTTCTGGTAACTATTCCCCGGTATCTGCAGCAACAAGCCTGCGACAGCATCGAGCTTCACTATGGTTCACTAACAGATAAACCTGTCATCGTTAAAACGGTGCATGACTCGATCTCCCCTACCAAAATCAAACTGAGTGGCGAGATTATCCGTAGATACGGCTCCGGCATGATGCTCGCCTTCTACACGCTGGGCGATCGTGCAGGAAACCGGGGAAGTTTTTCTGAATTCGTGCAGATCAAGGTGAACCTTTCTTGAACGGTGATTGCCTGACGTGGGCCGGATGAAAACTGTTTCAGCCCACTTCAGGCAATTCCGTATTTCTCAAATCACAAAACGCGCCACCATAGCGTTCAAATCCACCGCCAGTCGTGACAGTTCATGGGTCGCGGCGCTGGTCTGGTTGGCGCCGGCGGCCGATTGAGTGGCCAGATCGCGGATGTTGACCAGGTTGCGGTCGACCTCGCGCGAGACTTGCGCCTGTTCTTCCGAGGCACTGGCAATCACCAGATTGCGTTCGTTGATCTGATGAATCGACTGGGTGATCTGCTCCAGCGCCACACCGGCGGCGCGGGCCATTTCCAGGGTGGACTGGGTGCGCTGATTGCTTTGCTGCATCGACGAGACCGCTTCACCCGTGCCGTTCTGGATGCCGGCGACCATTTTTTCGATTTCCTGAGTCGACTGCGCGGTGCGATGGGCCAGTGCCCGTACCTCGTCCGCCACCACGGCGAAGCCACGCCCGGCTTCCCCGGCACGGGCCGCTTCGATGGCCGCGTTGAGTGCCAACAGGTTGGTCTGCTCGGCGATGGCGCGAATCACGTCCAGCACTTTGCCAATGTCGCGACCTTGCGCGGCGAGACCTTCGATCATCTGCGCGGTGTTCTGCACGTCGTGGGTCATGGTCTGGATCGCGTCGACGGTTTTCACCACTTGATCGCGCCCTTCGCGGGCGGCGTGGGTCGACTGGTTGGAGGCCTCGGAAGTCGACACGGCGTTGCGCGCGACTTCTTCCACCGCAGCGGTCATCTCGTTGACGGCAGTGGCGGCTTGTTCGATTTCATTATTCTGCTGCTGCAAGCCACGGGAAGCTTCTTCGGTGACGGCACTGAGCTCCTCGGCAGCGGCGCCCAGTTGCGTGGCAGAGCCGGCAATCTGTTCGATGGTTTTGCGCAGGTTGGTCTGCATCGCGGCCAAGGCTTCGAGCAGACGCGCCGGTTCATCCTTGCCGTCGACTTCGATGGCTTTGCTCAGGTTGCCGCCGGCAATTGTCTGCGCGGCGAGCACTGCGCGGTTGAGCGGCGTGACGATGCTACGGGTCAGCAACCAGGCGAGCAGCACGGTGGCCAGCGCGGCGATCACGGCAACGATGATGATCCCGGTGATGGCGCTGTCATAGTTCTCACCGGCCTGGATGGCCGCCGCTCTGGCCCCGGCCGTATTCATGCCGATCAATTTGTTGAGCTGCTCGCCCATTTGATCGGTGCCTTCCTTGATGCGCGTGTTGATCAATGCACGCATCGCTTCCAGATCGCCTTGGCGCGACAGCTCAAGCATGCGGTTCTGCGCTTGCAGGTAGTTATCGAGGGTGGTCGAAAACGTCTGGAAGACCGCGCGCTCGTCAGCGCCTGCCGGCAGCGCGGCGTAGCTGGCCTGGGCTTTGCGCACCTTGTCGACCAGCACAGCGATGCGGGTTTCTGCTTCTTGCAAGCTGGCCGGTTCGCGATTGACCAGCACACGGAACGAGAGAATGCGCATGCGCAGGACGTTTTCCGTGACCACGCTGAGGTGGGTCACGCTGGGCAATTGGTTGGTGTCCATATCGATCGACGCCTGACGAATGACCGTCATGCGGCTGACGGCGAACACGCCGAGGACGATCACCAGCAAGGCGATAAAGGCAAAACCGAGGAACGCACGGGGCGCGATATTGAGGTTACGCAGGGACATGGTCGGACTCTCGATAGAAAGAAACTGCGAGCGTCCATGCCGTGAGCACTGGCCCTTGGCGGGCGGCAGTCCGGCGTCACTGGGTTATGGTTTTGTGCGCGCCTGACCGTTGTATCGGCCAGGCTTGAGGAAGGTTTCGGGTTCGCAGCAAATATTTTTCGGAACGTCACAACAATCAACCCAGCTCCGCTGCCTTTGGTAGGAGCTGTCGAGTGCAAAGAGGCTGCGATCTTTTGATCCTGCTTTTAAAAGTGAAAAGATCGCAGCCTCGTTGCACTCGACAGCTCCTACATAGGCAAGCCGATCAGCGTTGGGTGGCGAGTTGCCAGACCCGAGCAATATCGGTGGCACGCTCACTCAGCAGCCGTGGGGCTTCGGCGCAGGCCTGTTCCAGAGTCATCGGCCCGCTGGTCACGGCGAACGCGGCGTCGATGCCATGTTGATAGAGTTCCTGATAGCCCTCGCCCAAGGTTCCGGCAATCACAATCACCGGCACGGCATGCTGTCTGGCTATCCGCGCAACACCGAACGGCGTCTTGCCGCGCAGGGTCTGCGCGTCGAACCGACCTTCCCCGGTGATCACCAGATCGGCGCCATTGACCGCCTCAGCAAGCCCGACCAATTCCGCCACCACCTCGACGCCCGCCTGAAACTGCGCGCCGAGAAAAGCCTTGGCCGCAAACCCCAGGCCACCCGCCGCGCCGCTGCCCGGCTCATCGCGCACATCCTTGCCCAACGCCTGCGCGCAGAGTTCGGCGAAGTGCCCCAGCGCCTGATCCAGTTGCTCGACCTGCGCAGGCGACGCGCCCTTCTGCGGGCCGAAAATGGCCGAGGCACCCTGCGGGCCGCAGAGCGGATTGTTCACATCGGCGGCGATGTCGAAACGTACCTGCGCGAGACGCGGATCGACTTCGCTCAAGTCCAGCTTCGCCAATTGCGCCAAGGCCAGCCCACCGGGCACCAGCGGCTGATCCTGCGCATCCAGCCACTTCACGCCCAAGGCCTGCATCGCCCCGGCCCCGCCGTCGTTGGTCGCGCTGCCGCCAATCGCCAGAATCACCCGTTGCGCCCCCGCATCCAGCGCAGCACGAATCAATTCGCCGGTGCCGAAGGTGCTGCTGATGCAGGCATCGCGCTGTCCCGGCAACACCAATTGCAGGCCGCTGGCCTCGGCCATTTCGATGATTGCCGTGTGACTGTGCGGCAACCAGCCCCACGCCGCGTCGACCGGCGTACCCAACGGGCCGCGCACGCGGGTGCGGCGCAGTTCGCCTTCGCAGGCCGCGAGAATCGACTCGACCGTCCCTTCGCCGCCATCCGCCATCGGGCACTTGATCAGTGTCGCCTGCGGCCAGACCTGAGCCAATCCGCGGGCGATGGCTTCGGCAACGCCTTGGGCACTCAGGCTGTCCTTGAACGAGTCGGGGGCGATGACGATCTTCATGGGAATTCTCCGGTTGCAGTGGCGTTCATGCTGCCAGCGGTCGCGAGCGTTGACGCCGGTCGGGTGCACAAGGGCTGGAGGTGATTGTTGTTCATTTTCACAAAAGGCTCTGCGGTGAATGTACCGCCGCCATCGCGAGCAGGCTCACTCCTACAGGGGAATGCATTCTGCTCGCGATGGCGTCTTTGAAGTCGCCCAATTAACCCGGATCTGTCTGCGGCAGTAGCTGCACCCCAAGATACAACGCCAGCATCCCGTCCAGCTTCAACGGATCAGCCCCGCTCAACTCGGCAATCCGCTCCATCCGATAACGCAAACTGTTGCGATGAATCCCCAAGGCATCGGCACATGCCTGACTCTGACCATCGTGCTCGCACCAACTGCGCAAGGTCGCGAGCAACTGGCCGTTGCTGTCCTTGGCAATGACCTTGCGCAGCGGCTTGAGCAACTCGTCCAGCGCATCATCGTTGCGATGGCGCCACAGCATGACCGGCAAGCGGTAACGATTGAGCGTCAGCAGCCTCGAATTCGGCAGCACATCACGTCCATAAGCAAGCAAATCGCCGACTCGTCGATAGCAGCGACGCAACCCGGCCAGACCATCCGCCTGCCCGCCGACGGCGATACGCAGAATCTTCCAGCCAAGGCCGTCGAGTTTTTCCAGCAGGCGATCATGCTCGACGTGCTGGCTCGCCGGGCGACACCAGAGCAGCGACGACTTCGCCGAACTCACGCACCAACTGTCGGGATAACGCGATATCAGCCATGCGCTCAACGCCTCGACGGTTTGCCCGGGGCCGTGTTCGAGGCCCAGCTCGAACAGATAGGGCACCCGCGTCAATTGTGGTTTCAGCCCGAGCTGCTGCGCCTCGTCGACCAGACGCGGCGAATCCCCCGCCTCGCTCAACAACAGCGCCAGCAGATCATCACAACGCTGCCGCCGCCACTGCTGCTCGGCCTGCTGATTGCGCTGGCCGACGAGCATTTCGGCGGTCATGCGCACCAGTTCGGCGTAAGTGCGCAATTGTTCCGGCTCGCCGGTGATGCCGAGCACGCCGATCAGGCGCTGGTCGAGCAGCAGCGGCAGATGGATCCCCGGCTGCACGCCTTTGAGATGCACCGCCGTCTGCGCATCGATTTCCACTACACGCCCGTTGGCCAGCACCAGTTGCGCGCCTTCATGACGGGTGTTGATCCGCTCCGGTTCGCCGCTGCCGAGGATCAGGCCCTGACTGTCCATGACGTTGACGTTGTACGGCAAAATGGCCATGGCCCGGTCGACGATGTCCTGGGCAAGGTCGTGATCGAGTTCGAACATAGCGGCGACAATCCTTCATTTCAGGCACAAGCGGTTGTTCAGCCGCACAGGGTCTGGCGACAAACCCTGTGCTCAGGCACAAAGACAATCCGGCCAAAGGTGGCCGAGACTCTCAGGGCGATCAACGTTACCCTTTGCATCGCAAAAAATCATAATAAAGAGAGAGCCGCTATGTCGCAGAGCGCCGCAGCTACCCAGACCATCGAAGACGGTAAAAACGCCGTCTACAAACGCATCACCCTGCGTTTGATTCCCTTCATTTTCATCTGCTACCTGTTCAACTACCTCGACCGGGTCAACGTTGGTTTCGCCAAGTTGCAGATGCTCGATGCACTGAAGTTCAGCGAAACCGTGTACGGCCTCGGCGCCGGGATTTTCTTCATCGGATACGTGCTGTGCGGCGTGCCGAGCAACCTGGCACTGACCCGTTTCGGCCCACGGCGCTGGATTGCGCTGATGATGATCACCTGGGGCACGCTGTCGACTTGCCTGTTGTTCGTCACCACACCCACCGAGTTCTACACCCTGCGCTTCTTCACCGGTGCGGCTGAAGCCGGTTTCTTCCCGGGCGTCGTGCTGTATCTCTCGCAGTGGTTCCCGACCTTCCGCCGTGGGCGGATCATGGCGCTGTTCATGTCGGCAATTCCGGTCTCAGGTTTGCTCGGAAGCCCGTTTTCCGGGTGGATCCTCAACCACTTCGCCGCTGGCCAGGGTGGCCTGGCCGGCTGGCAATGGATGTTTCTGCTGCAAGGCATTCCGACCGTGATCCTCGGCGCGCTGGCCTATTTCCTGTTGAGCGACAGTTTCGCCAACGCCAAATGGCTGACCGCCCACGAACGTTCGGTGCTCGAAGCCGACCACGCCGAAGACCTCGCCAACAAACCGAAAACCGCCACCGACTCGCTGCTCGCGGTGTTCAAGAACCCGGCGATCTGGGCGTTCGGCCTCATCTACTTCTGCATCCAGAGCGGCGTCTACGCGATCAACTTCTGGCTGCCTTCGATCATCAAGAACCTCGGCTTCAGCGATAACCTGGTGATCGGCTGGCTGAGTGCGATTCCGTATCTGCTGGCGGCAGTGTTCATGCTGGTGGTCGGGCGTTCGGCAGACTTGCGCAAGGAGCGTCGCTGGCATTTGGTGGTACCGATGCTGATGGGGGCGGTCGGGCTGGTGATTGCAGTGAATTTTGCAGCGAATCCGGCGATTGCGATTCTCGGCCTGACCATTGCGACGATGGGAGCGCTGACCGGCCTGCCGATGTTCTGGCCAGTACCAACGGCCATGTTGAGCGCGGGTGCGGCGGCCGGTGGCCTGGCGTTGATCAACTCGATGGGGCAGATGGCGGGGTTCCTCAGTCCGTACCTGGTCGGTTGGGTCAAGGACAGCACCGGTTCGACGGATGCGGCGTTGTATGTGCTGGCGGCGGTGATTGTCGGCGGGAGTCTGCTGGCGTTGCGGATGACGCGGGCGTTGCGGGCCTAATCAGACGCGCAGATCAAAAGATCGCAGCCATCGGCAGCTCCTTCTCTGGAATGCGTTCCCTGTAGGAGCTGCCGAAGGCTGCGATCTTTTGCGTTTAACCGGTGCAATAATTCACTTTGCGGGCTCTGACGCTTCTGGTATTTGATTAACCCCTTCCCACCGACAAAAGGATTTCGGCATGAGCTTCCGCACACTGGGCCACTCGGGCTTGCAGGTCTCTACCCTCACCCTCGGCACGATGATGTTCGGCGAACAGACCAGCACGGAAGATTCGCTGCGCATCATCGACAAGGCATGGGATCAGGGCATCAATTTCATCGACACCGCCGACGTCTACACCAACGGCCGTTCCGAAGAGATCGTCGGGGAGGCGATTGCCCGGCATCGGCATGAATGGGTACTGGCCACCAAGGTCGGTTTCGGCCCAGTGGACGGTGTGCCGAACCGCAGCGGTCTGAGCCGCAAACACATCTTCAACGGGCTTGAAGCCAGCCTCACGCGGCTGGGAACTGACTACGTCGATATCTATTACCTGCACCGCGAAGACCACAATACCCCGCTTGAAGTCAGCGTGTCGGCGATTGGCGACCTGATTC
This sequence comes from Pseudomonas sp. RIT-PI-o, assembly GCF_001297215.1. Taxonomy (NCBI): domain Bacteria; kingdom Pseudomonadati; phylum Pseudomonadota; class Gammaproteobacteria; order Pseudomonadales; family Pseudomonadaceae; genus Pseudomonas; species Pseudomonas sp. RIT-PI-o. The sequence goes on from NZ_LHPA01000018.1 coordinate 105,208, forward strand.
GCCAGGGCAAGATTCGTTATTGGGGCTTGTCGAATTACCGAGGCTGGCGGATTGCCGAGGTGATTCGCATTGCCGACAAACTGGGCGTGGATCGGCCGGTAATCAGCCAGCCGCTGTACAACATCGTCAACCGCCAGGCCGAGACCGAGCAGATCACCGCTGCGCAAACCTACGGCCTCGGTGTGGTGCCTTACAGCCCGCTGGCCCGTGGCGTGCTCAGCGGCAAGTACGCACCCGATGTGACCCCAGACGCCAACAGCCGCGCCGGGCGTCAGGACAAGCGCATTCTGGAAACCGAATGGCGCGTGGAGTCGCTGCGCATTGCCCAGCAGATTCAGCAATACACCGAGCAACGCGGCGTCGGCATGGTCGAGTTCGCGATTGCCTGGGTGTTGAACAACCGCGCGGTGACCTCGGCGATCGTCGGTCCACGCACTGAACAGCAGTGGGACGCCTACACGCTGGCGCAGGCGGTGCAGATCACCGCCGAAGACGAGGCGTTCATTGATTCGCTGGTGACTCCAGGGCATGCCTCGACACCGGGTTTCAACGATGTGAGCCATTTTGTTTCAGGACGCAAACCGATTCAGTCCTGACATTGCCCCGGTCCTCTCCCGAAAGAGAGGGCTGGCCGGTGGAAACGAAACAAGGCCTTTGTAACAAAACCTATATACTCGGCCGCTTTATGGAACCGAGCTTCAGCAGCCACGACCTACGGTTGCTCGCTCGAAAAGTCAGCCAGGATAGTCAATGTTCAATCGGCCTCTCGAGTTTGCCTGTAAGCCTCTGCGCGCGATGTTCAAAGCGTTCGATAACAAAAAGGCATACGACACCTCCCCTTCTGCGCCGCCAACCAGCGCCAACCCGCGGATTGCCGCCCTTGAATACCGTGCGGACATCGACGGGCTGCGGGCAATCGCAGTTCTGCTCGTTCTCGTCTTCCACGGCGGCCTGACGCTGTTTCCGTCGGGCTTTATCGGCGTGGACATCTTCTTCGTGGTTTCGGGATATCTGACCACCTCGATCATCATGAAAGCGCTGGAGAACCGCACGTTCAGCTTCACAGGGTTCTACACCCGGCGAATCTGGCGCCTGCAACCGGCAGTCATTGCATTGCTGGTAGTGACGTTAGTCGTCAGCACGCTGCTGTATTTGCCCGATGACTACATCGACTTTCTGAAAAGCGGGAAATACACCTCGCTGCTCATCTCCAATCAGTACTTTTCCAAAGTGACTACGGGTTATGCGACGCCCGACGCGGCGAGTCTGCCGCTGTTGCACACCTGGTCGCTGGCCATTGAATGGCAGTGGTACCTGCTACTGCCATTGGGCATCTGGCTGCTTGATCGCTATGTGCCGGGAAAAGCGTTCAAAGTCGTCGTACTGGGTTTGACTGTGGCCGCCACGGCGCTCGCGCTATACCTGTCTCGGGCCTATCCCGACCTGAACTACTACTTCTTCACCGCGCGAATCTTTGAATTGATGATCGGCTCGTGTGCGGTCATTTTCAGCTCGGACAGATTTCGCCTGGGCCGTTTGAGCGCTTCTCTGGTTTGCGCGCTTGCACTGGCAACAATTTTCTACTGTGCGATTCAGGATGACATCCTCGGTGGCTTCCCCGGTCCCCATGCTGTCGCGGTGTGCATTGCCACCGCGGTGCTGCTGTTTCGCGGTATCGGTGACGTCAGCATCACCTCGAATGCCCTGGCATTCAAACCGTTGGTATTTATCGGCACCCTCTCCTACTCGCTGTATCTGTGGCACTGGCCGATTCTCGCGGTGCTCGCTTATCTGGGCATCGCGCTGACGCCAAGCGTGACGGTCGTGTACTTCATCGCCACGTTCGTGATCGGTTACCTGTCGTTTGTGCTTGTTGAAAACCGCTTTCGCAAGGCGCGAGCCGGTTTCGCCAAAACCCTGCTGTTGATGATGGTACTGCCCGCGATCTGCCTGTCGCTGCTGCACGCGGCGGGTAGAAACCATGAGGGCTGGCCTAACCGGTTTGGTGAAGACTCGGTCGCCATGTTCAGTACGTTGAAAGCCTACGTACCGCTCAACCGTGAGGATTGCCTGGGCGCCAGTGATGGCACCAATCCGGGCTGCATCATGGGCGCGACGCAGGCGAAACCGCAGGTGATGCTGATCGGCGATTCTTACTCGAACCACTATTGGGGCTTTGTCGAAACACTCGCCAAGGATGCTGGGCTGTCGGTGCTGGCGCAGGGATATCCCGCCTGCCTCGCACTGCCCCGGATTTATCTCTACAACTGGTACAAAGCCAAAAATGCGCTGTATGAGAAATGTCACGCCGCGGCGCAACGCTACTACGACCTCATCGCCAGCAATCGTTTTCAGTACGTGATCATCGGCCAGTTCTGGGAGGCTTACCTCACCGATTCCATCGTCACGAAACTCGATGACCCGCGCAGCCTGGCGTTGTCGCAGCAACGACTGGGGATGGCGCTTCGAGAGGCGCTGGACATCATCGTCAAATCCGGTGCGCGGCCGATCCTGCTGATGAATACCCTGCCCATGCCCGCGAGAATCAACGAGTGCCTGCTCCGAAAGGTCAAGCTGCGCGGGATGATGGGCAGCGCTGAACAGAGCCGTCTGTGTGCTGCCGTGCCATGGTCAGGCCTGGAGGATCCGTTCATGGCGAAGCTGTTCACCGAACTGCAGACGGACTATCCACAATTGATGGTGCTTGATCCAAAAACCGTGCAATGCAAAGACGGCACCTGCATGACCACGGTCGATGACGTGCCGGTGTACCGCGACATCGGTCATGTGTCCGATTACGCCTCGTACAAGTTTGGGGAGCTGTACCTCAAACGCTTCGGCAATCCGTTGAAGGCTGATTGATAACGGGCGCTAACCAACCAGAGCTCGCCAAGGCAGATTCGCCAACTATGCTGAATCTGCCAACAGGTCCGGCGCCCGCGCGCCTGCTTTGCGTTTGAAATAATGAGCACTTGCTCAATATTCGCCACGAAAAACCCGTATCCTGCGCACCCGTTCAACCCTCAACACGCGAGGACAGTTTGTCTAAAGGTATCGCTTTATCAGTGTCAGCCTCGGTGCTGTTTGCCGTCATGTATTACTACACGTCGCTGCTTACGCCTCTGAGCGGCGTGGAAATTTTCGGCTGGCGGATGCTCCTGACCGTGCCGTGCATGACCTTGTTCATGCTGGTGTCCGGGGAATGGCGTCGGGTACTGGAGCTGATCCGGTTGATGGCGGCCAGGCCGAAACTGATTGCCGGGCTGCTTGTTTCGTCGGCGCTGCTTGGCGTCCAGCTATGGCTGTTCATGTGGGCGCCGCTCAATGGCTACAGCCTCGATGTATCGCTGGGTTATTTCCTGCTGCCACTGGCAATGGTGCTGACCGGGCGGATTACCTACGGCGAAAGCCTGTCTTACCTGCAAAAAATCGCAGTGTTCTTTGCCTGCCTCGGCGTGGTGAACGAGCTGTATCAGGTCGGTGGATTTTCCTGGGCGACGCTGGTCGTCGTGGTCGGCTATCCGCTGTACTTCGTCCTGCGCAAATACCTGAAAACCGACAATCTTGGCGGCCTGTGGGTCGACATGACGTTGATGCTGCCGATTGCTTACTGGTTTGTGCAGGGCGGCGAACAAGGTCTGGGAGTACTCGATCAGTATCCGGGCCTGATGTGGCTGATTCCGCTGCTCGGCCTGATCAGTGCTTCCGCGCTGGTGGTGTACATCATTGCCAGCCGCCTGCTGCCTTTCAGTCTGTTTGGCTTGTTGAGTTATGTTGAGCCGGTGTTGTTGCTTGCAGTGGCGTTGTTGCTTGGGGAAAGCATCAAGCCGGGCGAATGGCTGACTTACATCCCGATCTGGCTGGCGGTGGTGGTGCTGGTTTTCGAGGGCTTCAAGCATTTGACCCGCCAACGCCGCTCCTGAAAGCAAAAGATCGCCGCCTTCGGCAGCTCCTGCATTTGGAATGCGTTTTTCCTCTAGGAGCTGCCGAAGGCTGCGATCTTTGATCCTGAAAAAAATCCCGGCCCTGCATCTCTGCAGGCCGGGATTTTTCATTTCAGGTGCGGATTACTCAGTGGTCAGCACACCACGACGCACCTGGTCACGCTCGATCGATTCGAACAATGCCTTGAAGTTGCCTTCGCCGAAACCATCGTCACCTTTACGCTGGATGAACTCGAAGAACACCGGGCCCATCAGGGTCTCCGAGAAGATCTGCAACAGCAGACGCTTGTCGCCCTGCTCCGACGCACCGTCGAGCAGAATGCCGCGCGATTGCAGCTGATCGACCGGCTCGCCGTGATTCGGCAGACGTCCTTCAAGCATTTCGTAGTAAGTGTCCGGCGGCGCAGTCATGAAGCGCATGCCAATCTTCTTCAACTGATCCCAGGTCTTGATCAGGTCGTCAGTGAGGAAGGCAACGTGCTGGATGCCCTCGCCGTTGAACTGCATCAGGAACTCTTCGATCTGCCCGGCGCCTTTGGACGACTCTTCGTTCAACGGGATGCGGATCATGCCGTCCGGTGCGGTCATGGCTTTCGAGGTCAGGCCGGTGTACTCGCCCTTGATGTCGAAGTAACGGATCTCGCGGAAGTTGAACAGCTTCTCGTAGAAGTTCGCCCAGTAGGCCATACGCCCGCGATAAACGTTGTGGGTCAGGTGGTCGATGATCTTCAGGCCGGCGCCGACCGGGTTGCGATCAACGCCTTCGATAAACACGAAGTCGATGTCGTAGATCGAGCTGCCTTCGCCGAAACGGTCGATCAGGTACAGCGGCGCGCCGCCGATGCCTTTGATCGCTGGCAGATTGAGCTCCATCGGACCGGTTTCGATATGGATCGGCTGAGCGCCGAGTTCCAGTGCACGGCTGTAGGCTTTCTGCGAATCCTTGACGCGGAACGCCATGCCGCAAACGGACGGGCCGTGTTCGGCAGCGAAGTACGAGGCGACGCTGTTGGGTTCGTTGTTGAGGATCAGGTTGATCGCGCCCTGACGATACAGGTGCACGTTCTTGGAACGGTGGGTCGCGACCTTGGTGAAGCCCATGATCTCGAAGATCGGCTCAAGCGTGCCAGGAGTCGGCGCTGCGAACTCGATGAACTCGAAGCCCATCAGGCCCATTGGGTTTTCGTATAAATCTGCCATGGTGACGCCTCATCATTTCTTATCAATTAACCAGGGTTATTTGTCAGGAACGTGAGGCAGAGGGAGGCGCACAGGAGATGCCACGCACGCTGCGGGCGAGGAAGTCTCCGTAGATCAGTTGAAACCCGAATATCTTCATTGTCGACCCAAGGCTCTTGTGGGCGAGGCTTCTGCTGCCAGAAGACGATTATTATTGTATGCGTAACCCGATTCTACACAGCGTAACCTGGCTTGTCTGCCCTCCCTTTAGAATCCGCTTTTTTGCCTACTGTACAAGAGCCATCTGCCATCTATTCTCCCCTCTGGCTCAATTGTTTACCGGGCCCGACTTCCATGCCACAGGATGTGCCCATGCCGTTGACCCGCAGACCCCGCCGCAAACGCAGCACCCGCATCGCAGTAACGCTGCTCAGCGGTTTGCTGCCCATCGCGCTGGGCAGTGTGATCCTCTATATGCAGGCAGAACGCACGCTGCAGCAAAGCGCCGGGGAAACTGCCGAACAAGCGTTGCGCCAGTTCGACCTGATGCTCGATAACACCGCAGAAGCCGCCCGGGCTTTGCTTCCGCTTGCCGGAAAAAACTGCGAAGAGGTGAAGCTGGCCCTGCGCGAACAAGTGACCCGCCGGCCATTCGTGCGCTCGACCAATCTGGTCTGGGATAACAATCTTTATTGCAGCTCGCTGTTCGGTCAGTTCGAGGAAGCCGTGAATGCCGGGGATTATCATCAGGGCCGGCTGTGGTTGATGAATGGTAACCCTGTGACACCCGATACGGCGCTGCTGGTCTATCGCCTCAGCGACGGTCGCGGCGGCGCGCTGACCACGCTCGATGGTTATCACCTGAGCAATATTCTGCGCCTGATCGGTCGCCAGACATTGCTGATGCTGCAAGTGGGCGATAACTGGTTGTCCGCCGACGGCAAAGTGCATCAGGGGTCGCTGCCGACCTTGCCGGTCGCGCAGAGCATGCTGGAGTCCCGGCAATATGGTTTCAGAGTTACGGCGGGTTTCCCTCAAGGCGAAACCTGGCGATACATGGCGGCTGAGTATCCGCCACTGTTCAGCCTGCTGATCTTTTTCGGCGTGGTCTCCGGCGCGATCGGACACTTCGTACAAAAACGCTCGAGCTCACCCAGTCACGAAATGCTCCGTGCGCTGGAAGCCGGTGAATTCATTCCATACTTCCAGCCCGTGGTTAACGGCGACAGCCAGCAATGGTCAGGCGCCGAAGTATTGATGCGCTGGAACCACCCGAAAGAAGGGCTGGTGCGTCCGGATCTGTTTATCCCGTTTGCCGAACACTCGGGCCTGATCGTACCCATGACCCGCGCCCTGATGCAGCAGACAGCCCTGCTGCTAGGGCCTCACGCGGCGACCTTCGCCAAGCCGTTTCACCTGGGGATCAACATCACCGCCAGCCATTGCCGGGACCTGGAACTGGTGGAAGATTGTCGCGAGCTCCTTTCTGCATTCGCGCCGGGTAGCGTGCAACTCATACTGGAACTGACGGAGCGCGAGCTGATCGAGCCGACCGACATCACATTGCAGCTGTTTGAGCAGTTGCGTGCGTTGGGCGTAAAAATCGCGATCGACGACTTCGGCACCGGCCACTCCAGTCTCGGTTACCTGCGTACTTTCAATGTCGACTTTCTCAAGATCGACCAGAGTTTCGTGGCTATGGTCGGCATCGATGCCTTATCGCGGCACATACTCGATTCCATCATTGAGCTTGCGGCCAAGCTGGAGCTGGGTATTGTTGCCGAAGGTGTCGAAACCCAGGCCCAGGCCGATTACCTGACCGAACATCACGTTAACTTTCTGCAGGGTTATTTTTACGCTAAACCAATGCCAGCCGCAGATTTCATCGACGCATTAACTCACCATTAACTCCACCGACCATCCTGCCGAACAGGCGCACCAATTTGATACAAAAAATCATTGTTGTTACATGACGACAACATCAGGATTTACTCTTGTCGCATTAACTACTACAATTTTTTCAACCTCAGCCGGATTGGCAGGTGAGCCATTTATCACCGAGTCGCTTCAAGGCTCTTGGCTTATAGCTTTGTTTGCGGTTGGTATCAGCCAAACACACTATTGGAGTAAAGATATTGTCCAGACTCGCTGAATTTCGTGCAGCTGAAAAGGCCCTTCAGGAACAGCTCAAACAGCTGGAATCGCTGAAGAACGATGCCGGGCTCAAGAAAGAAATCGAATTCGAAGAGAAGCTCCAGGGACTGATGAAAAGCTACGGCAAAGGCTTGAAAGACATCATCGCCATTCTCGATCCGAACCCGGCAAAGTCCGGCCTGCAAGCGCCTGCAGCGCCCAAGACCCGCCGCGCTCGCGTGGTCAAGGTTTACCAGAACCCACACACTGGCGAACTGATCGAAACCAAGGGCGGCAATCATCGCGGCCTGAAAGCCTGGAAAGAACAGTACGGTGCATCCACCGTTGATTCCTGGTTGCGCGGTTAATCTGACGCCGGCAAAAAGCCCTGCTCGATGCAGGGCTTTTTTATTGACAATATCTAACAAATGAAATGATTTTCATCAAATAAGTTAGAATTTTGTGTAACGTTAGTGAGTCAGTCGCTTAAACATTCTGCTGCGCGATGTTGCCGTGAGAACCTGATAAAACTTTGTGCTTAATCCTTTCCGGTATTCAAATTTCAGCGACTTAGTACGAACGTCTATAGTTTCAGGCTGTTGCGAGCAGCCACTATTTCGTCCTCGCTCGCCTTATAAACCGCTGCCTGGCCGGCGTATGAAAGTACATAAGCCTTGTCCGATTGCACAGCTGCCACCAACGTTTGTGATAATACGTGCCGGCCATTTTCGGTTACCGTGCAGGTCGTCTCCAGCCCGGTCAATGAACCCAGTGCTGCGGGATGAATCCTGTTGCACACGCTTTGATAACCACTGCGGAAAAAATCCTTCTGAATGGATTTGCGCATCTCCAGCAGCACACCCTGCAAATTGACCTGATGCCCCGCCTCCACCTGGCTCATGGTCAACTCCATCACCATCACCTGGTTACCATCGGCATCGTGCTTCACCGCCCTTTGTCGCGAGACCGGCGCTGCGGTGTCCGGCAAGGCTTCAACTTCCCAGCCTGCCGGCCAGGTGATGGCTGGTTCGGCCACCGCCGGAAAAACCACGGTCGACGACAAGACAAAAAAAACAAACACGGATTTGAACAGTCGGATCATTGCCGGACGCACTCGCAGGTAGAAGGCAAAGTCTGAGCCCCGCCTTCGCGCAGGACAAGCCCGCCTTGCATTTGGCGATGCCGGCCGGCATGCGTATCATTGCGCCCATACACTTGCCCATTGTTATTGGAGGGCCCATGAGCCTCAACGAACTGAACACTTTTCCCGGCGTGACTGCCACGCCAGACAGCGCAACCCGCAACTTCGTGTTCAACCACACCATGCTGCGCGTCAAGGACATCACCAAGTCGCTGGATTTCTACACCCGCGTGCTGGGTTTTTCGCTGGTCGAGAAACGTGATTTCCCGGAGGCCGAGTTCAGCCTGTACTTTCTCGCGCTGGTCGACAAAGCACAGATCCCGGCTGACGCCGCTGCACGCACCGAGTGGATGAAATCGATCCCGGGCATTCTCGAACTGACCCACAACCACGGCACCGAAAACGATGCCGACTTCGCCTATCACAACGGCAACACCGACCCGCGCGGCTTCGGCCACATCTGCATTTCGGTGCCGGATATCGTCGCGGCATGTGCACGTTTTGAAGAACTGGGTTGCGATTTCCAGAAGCGCTTGACCGATGGCCGCATGAAGAGCCTGGCGTTCATCAAGGATCCGGATGGTTACTGGGTTGAAATCATTCAGCCTGCGCCGCTGTAAAAGCTGAAAGCCCCTCACCCTAGCCCTCTCCCAGAGGGAGAGGGGACAGATTGCGGGATGCTGGAGAATTACGCCGACTTGAATGATTGGCGGTGAATCCATAATCGACCGGCGCTCTCAGGTCGATGGATGAGTTCAGACACCTCGGTCGGCTCCCTCTCCCTCGGGAGAGGGCTGGGGTGAGGGGCAGCTTTACGCGCGCATAAAAAAACCCATGATCGCTCATGGGTTTTTTCATTTCAGCCCTGACGATTACCCCGGTGCCGAAGTCCGGATCAAGTGATCGAACGCACTCAGCGAAGCCTTGGCGCCCTCGCCTACCGCAATCACGATCTGCTTGTAAGGCACAGTCGTCACATCACCGGCTGCGAAGATCCCCGGGATCGAAGTCTCGCCACGGTTATCGACAATGATTTCGCCACGCGGCGACAGCTCGATGGTGCCCTTCAGCCAATCGGTGTTGGGCAGCAGACCGATCTGCACGAAGATGCCTTCCAGTTCGACCGTGCGCAGCTCATCAGTGCTGCGATCCTTGTAGCGCAGGCCGTTGACCTTCTCGCCGTTGCCGGTAACTTCAGTGGTTTGCGCACTGGTGATCACGGTGACGTTCGGCAGGCTGTGCAGTTTGCGTTGCAATACGGCGTCGGCGCGCAGTTGCACGTCGAACTCCAGCAGCGTGACGTGCGAGACGATACCGGCCAGATCGATGGCTGCTTCAACGCCGGAGTTACCGCCGCCGATCACTGCCACGCGCTTGCCCTTGAACAGCGGGCCGTCGCAGTGCGGGCAGTACGCCACACCTTTGTTGCGGTATTCCTGCTCGCCCGGGACGTTCATTTCGCGCCAGCGTGCGCCGGTCGCGAGGATTACGCTCTTGGCTTTGAGGGTTGCACCGCTGGCGAAGCGGACTTCGTGCAGCTCGCCATTCTTGCCCGGGATCAGCTTGTCGGCACGTTGCAGGTTCATGATGTCGACGTCGTATTGCTTGACGTGTTCTTCCAGCGCCGTGGCCAGTTTCGGGCCTTCGGTTTCCTGTACGGAAATGAAGTTTTCGATGGCCATGGTGTCCAGCACCTGACCGCCGAAGCGCTCAGCAGCGACGCCGGTGCGGATGCCTTTGCGTGCGGCATAGATCGCGGCCGAAGCGCCGGCCGGGCCCCCGCCGACGACCAGTACATCAAAGGCTTCCTTGGCGCTGATCTTCTCGGCCTGACGCACGATGGCGCCGGTGTCGAGTTTGGCGAGGATTTCTTCCAGACCCATGCGGCCCTGGCCGAAGTTTTCGCCGTTCAGGTAGATGCTCGGCACAGCCATGATCTTGCGATCGTTGACTTCGTCCTGGAACAACGCGCCGTCGATGGCGACGTGGCGGATGTTCGGGTTGAGCACGGCCATCAGGTTCAACGCCTGGACGACGTCCGGGCAATTCTGGCAAGACAGCGAGAAATACGTCTCGAAGCTGAACTCGCCTTTGAGCGAGCGGATCTGCTCGATCACTTCAACGCTGGCCTTCGACGGGTGGCCGCCGACTTGCAGCAGGGCCAACACCAGGGAAGTGAATTCGTGGCCCATCGGGATACCGGCAAAACGCAGGCTGATGTCGGCTCCGGGGCGGTTGATCGAGAACGATGGCTTGCGCGCGTCGTCACCGCTGTCGATCAAGGTAATCTGGCTCGAAAGACTGGCAACGTCTTTCAGCAGGTCAAGCATTTCACGGGATTTCGCACCGTCGTCGAGGGATGCAACGATCTCGATCGGTTGGGTGACCCGTTCCAGGTACGATTTCAACTGGGCTTTAAGATTGGCGTCCAACATACGGGCGATTTCCTTTGTTTGAGGCGAAAAAAAGCCCGAGCGAATCTCGCCCGGGCATTTTTATTGGGCGGTGCAGCTAACTTAAGAAGGTGCGGCGTACCGCCCTGTGTTGCATGTCACAGACTCAGATCTTGCCAACCAGGTCCAGGGACGGAGCCAGAGTGGCCTCGCCTTCTTTCCACTTGGCCGGGCAAACTTCGCCTGGGTGTGCAGCGACGTACTGAGCAGCCTTGATCTTGCGCAGCAGCTCGGAAGCGTCACGGCCAACGCCGCCATCGTTCAATTCAACGATTTTGATCTGGCCTTCAGGGTTGATCACGAAGGTGCCACGGTCAGCCAGGCCAGCTTCTTCGATCAGCACGTCGAAGTTGCGGGAGATGACGTGAGTCGGGTCGCCGATCATGGTGTATTCGATTTTGCCGATGGCTGGCGAAGTGTTGTGCCAGGCAGCGTGAGCAAAGTGGGTGTCGGTCGAAACACTGTAGATTTCCACTCCCAGCTTCTTGAACTCAGCGTAGTTGTCGGCCAGGTCTTCCAGCTCGGTCGGGCACACGAAGGTGAAGTCGGCTGGGTAGAAGAACACTACGGACCACTTGCCTTTCAAGTCAGCATCCGAGACTTGAACGAAGTCGCCGTTTTTGAACGCGGTAGCTTTGAACGGTTTTACTTGGCTGTTGATGATAGGCATCGATGACTCTCCGTCAGGGGTTATGAAGTTGATGGGTGAATCCTACCCCACTCACTCGACGGAAGGCTCATTGGCAAACCTGATACTGCTGATTTGTTTTCGCTATTAGCTGACTATATTAATAGAAGAAAACGATCTCTATGGTTGATCCGGCTTATCCATAATCCGAGCCATTCCCTGGAATGGGCTGACCTCAACATAGCGCATGGCAGATTTCATGTCCTTCCAGCCGACGTAACTCATCAGCGATTTCAGATCCCAACCGCTTTGATGCGCCCAGGTTGCAAAGCCGCGCCGCAACGAGTGACTGGTATAACCGGCGGCGGCAATCCCGGCGCGCTGCAAGGCCTGGCGCAGCAGAGGAATGATGCTGTTGGCGTGCAGGCCCTCTTCGCTCAGATTGCCCCAGCGATCAATACTGCGGAATACCGCGCCGCGCACCAGTGCTGCCTCTGTGATCCAGTCGATATAAGCCTGCACCGGGCACAGCTTCAACAACGCCGGGGCTTGACAGGTCTGTCCGAGATTTTCCCGATCACCCTTACTGCGCGGCAGATACAACGTGATTCCCTTGCCGGCACTCGCCTGCACATGCTCGACCTGCAAGCGGCACAACTCGTCGCTGCGAAAGCCCCGCCAGAAACCCAACAGAATCAGCGCACGATCACGATGGGCCTTGAGCAATGTCGGGCGGTCCTGCTCTTGCCGGGCGGTCTGCGCTTCGTGCTCCAGCCAATCGATCACTCGCTGCAGATCCTGTAGTTGCAACGGCTCGGCCTGTTTTTCCTGCGCTGGATGCAAGGCGCGAATCCCCTTGAACACCTTGCGCACCACTGGCGCCTTGGTCGGGTCGGCAAACCCTTGGCTGTTGTGCCACTGCGCCAGCGCCGACAGACGCAGTTTCAGCGTATTGATCGACAACACGCCGGCGTGCTCCACCAGATAACGCGCAACGCTGTCGGCGGTGGCCGGCAGGAAACCGCCCCACGACACCTCGAAATGCTCGATGGCCATGCGATAGCTGCGGCGGGTGTTGTCACGGGTGGCGGCTTGCAGATAGCGATCAATGTCAGTCATGGGCAGTTTTCTCGCTGGCGTACTGGATCAGGCATGCAGATGCGCATTTTGCCGCCTGACACTGGGTAATACCAGTATATCCCGCCTGTTTTATTTCAATTATTTACCTACATTTTTAGCGTGGTACACTGCGTACTTTAGTGGCATGTACCACAGTACGTAACCGTAGGAGTTCACATGGCCCGTGGCGGCATTACCAAAGCACTGGTGCAAATCGCTCGCACAGCGATCCTGGCTCGCGGCGAACACCCGAGCATCGATGCAGTACGCATCGAAATGGGCAACACCGGCTCGAAAACCACGATCCATCGCTACCTGAAAGAATTGGACGATGGCGCCCAGCCGACAGAAGCCTCGGCAGAACCGATAGATGATGAGTTGACCACCCTCGTCTCGCGCCTTGCCCAACGCCTGAAAGAACAGGCGCAGGAGCCCATCGAGCAAGCCCGCGAGCAGTTCGAAGAGCAACGCGAAGCACTGGAAGCCGAGCTGAAACAGGCTCGCCAGGCGCTGGAAAAACTCGAACACGACCACGATATTCAGGGCGCCGCGCTGCAACGCGAATCCGAAGCGCTGACCAGCACCCGCTCGATGCTGCAAACCGAACAAACGCGCAACGCCGGCCTAAATCAGGCATTGGCCGACTTTGAATTGCGCTTGCAGGACAAGGACGAGCAGATTCGCTCACTGGAAGAAAAGCATCTGCACGCCCGCGATGCGCTGGAGCATTACCGCAATGCGACCAAGGAACAGCGCGAGCAGGAACAGGCCCGCCATGAAGGGCAAATCCAGCAGATCCAGGCCGAACTGCGCCAGGCTCAGCAGAGCGCGCTGGTGCGTCAGAATGAGATCACTCAGCTGCACCGCGACAACGAACGCCTGCTCACCGAGAACCGTGGCACACAGCGCGAGCTGAACCTGCTGCAGGACCAGCTCAAGCAGAGCAATCAGCGTCAGGATCAATTGCTCGAGCAGGCCACGCGCATGGACAGCGAGCGCACCCTGCTCCAGGAACGTCTACGCGTGGCGACACTGGAAAGCCAGGCGCTCAAACAGAGCGTCGACGAGCAGACGCAGCTCAATCAGTCACTGGAAAAGGAATTGCTCAAGGCTCAGGCAAGCCTGGAAGACAGCCAGCGTCTGGCGGCTGCCGTTGCAGCAGCGCCAGATTCGGCCAAAGCGAAGGATGTTTAAGCGCTGACCGGTGTGCGCATGGTGACGAACTCTTCGGCGGCCGTCGGGTGCACCCCGATGGTGTCGTCGAAGTCGCGCTTGGTCGCGCCGGCCTTCAAGGCAATCGCCAGGCCCTGCACGATCTCGCCAGCGTCCGGGCCGACCATATGGCAGCCAAGCACCTTGTCAGTCCTGGCGTCGACCACCAGTTTCATCAGGGTTTTCTCCTGACAGTCAGTCAGGGTCAGCTTCATCGGCCGGAAGCGGCTTTCGAAAATCACCACCTCATGGCCGCATTCGCGCGCTTCCTCTTCGCTCAGACCGACCGTGCCGATGTTCGGCAGGCTGAACACCGCCGTCGGGATCATCTTGTAATCCACCGGGCGATATTGCTCTGGCTTGAACAAGCGTCGAGCCACGGCCATGCCTTCAGCCAGTGCGACCGGGGTCAATTGCACGCGACCGATGACATCGCCCAGCGCGAGAATTGACGGCTCGGTGGTTTGATACTCGTCGTCGACTTTGATGAAGCCCTTGTCGTCGAGCTGCACATCGGTGTTTTCCAGGCCAAGATTGTCCAGCATCGGACGCCGACCGGTGGCGTAGAACACGCAATCGGCTTCGAGTACGCGACCATCCTTGAGCGTTGCTTTCAAGCTACCGTCGGCCTGCTTGTCAATGCGTGCGATGTCGGCATTGAATTGCAGATCGAGACCGCGCTTGGTCAACTCTTCCTGCAGATGCTTGCGTACCGAGCCGTCGAAACCACGCAGGAACAGATCGCCGCGATACAACAGCGTCGTGTTGGCACCGAGGCCGTGGAAGATTCCGGCGAACTCGACGGCGATATAACCGCCACCCACCACCAGCACACGCTTGGGCAGCTCTTTGAGGAAGAACGCCTCGTTCGAACCGATCGCGTGGTCATGCCCCGGGATCTCAGGGATCTGCGGCCAGCCGCCGGTGGCGATCAGAATGTTTTTCGCGGTGAAGTGCTCACCATTGACCTCGACCTCGTGCGGCCCGACGATTTTGGCGTGCGCTTCGTGCAGGGTCACGCCACTGTTGACCAGAAGATTGCGGTAAATGCCGTTGAGGCGATTGATCTCGCGATCCTTGTTGGCGATCAGCGTGGCCCAGTCGAAGTTCGCTTCGCCCAGGCTCCAGCCAAAACCGGACGCCTGCTCGAAGTCCTCGGCAAAGTGCGCGCCGTAAACCAGCAGCTTTTTCGGCACGCAGCCGACGTTGACGCAGGTCCCGCCCAGATAACGACTCTCGGCCACCGCCACTTTCGCCCCGAAACCGGCAGCAAACCGCGCAGCCCGCACACCGCCGGAACCGGCACCAATCACATAAAGGTCAAAATCGTAGGCCATTTCTATCTCCTCGGCAGGCCATCAGCATACCCGCAGTCATCCATTGGGCAAGCACTGCCGTTTATATAAGGACGGAAAATGAAAAAGCCACCCGAAGGTGGCTTTATCTTGCAGACGGGGCAAAAGCTTTTAGTAGGCCTTGCCAGTCTTGTAGAAGTTTTCGAAGCAGAAGTTGGTCGCGTCGATGTAGCCTTCAGCGCCACCGCAGTCGAAACGCTTGCCCTTGAACTTGTAGGCCATGACGCAGCCGTTCTGGGCCTGCTTCATCAGGGCGTCGGTGATCTGGATTTCACCGCCCTTGCCTGGCTCGGTCTGTTCGATCAGGTCGAAGATGTCCGGGGTCAGGATGTAACGACCGATGATCGCCAGGTTCGACGGCGCGTCTTCCGGCTTCGGCTTCTCGACCATGCTGTGCACGCGATAGATGTCGTCGCGGATCATTTCGCCAGCAATCACACCGTACTTGTTGGTTTCTTGCGGATCGACTTCCTGGATGGCGACGATCGAGCAGCGGAACTGCTTGTACAGCTTGACCATCTGGGTCAGCACGCCGTCGCCGTCAATGTTTACGCACAGGTCGTCCGCCAGGACCACGGCGAAGGGTTCGTCACCGATCAGCGGGCGGCCAGTCAGGATCGCGTGGCCCAGACCCTTCATTTCGGTCTGACGGGTGTAGGAGAACGAGCACTCGTCCAGCAGCTTGCGGATGCCGACCAGGTATTTTTCCTTGTCGGTGCCCTTGATCTGGTTTTCCAGCTCGTAGCTGATGTCGAAGTGGTCTTCCAGAGCACGCTTGCCACGACCGGTAACGATGGAGATTTCAGTCAGGCCCGCGTCCAGTGCTTCTTCAACGCCGTACTGGATCAGTGGCTTGTTTACCACCGGCAGCATTTCTTTAGGCATGGCTTTGGTCGCTGGGAGGAAGCGAGTGCCGTAACCGGCTGCTGGAAACAAGCATTTCTTGATCATATAAGTCCTTGAAAAGGCTGTGTGTACGAGTTTCGAGGCAGTCTAATCAGGCGGCGTGCGCCTTACAATGCCCCGCGCTGGCTAACCGATGCCAACATAGAGAAATATTCGCGCGGATAGTTCCGTCGAGGTTTTTCAGCGGCGAATTCAGCGTAGCCCAGGATCGTGAGCATCGGGGTCACCATACGCTTATCAGCTCCCAATGCGAGCATTTGCCGCTATCATGGCGCCTTTGAACCAGCGAATGAGACAGACTAGATGGCCGCGGTAAAAATCATCAACGGGTATGTGATCGACAAGAAAGACGGCAAGTGGACGCTGACCACCACCAATGGCGAACACATCGCCGGGCCTTTCGACAGTGAACAGATGGCGACGGATGTGGCCTCGGTATTCACCGATACGCCTGCATCATCCAAGCGTCGTGGCAAAGATCAGGACTGATCCCGTTGCCGCACGCCCCAGGCCCTGCCAGCACGCAGGGCTTTTTTGTGCCTTGTTGGCAAACAAGTGGCCAATCGCTATAACCTTTTCATCGCGGCGCTGTCAGAGCCTCCAGTCCCCCACTTGAAGACCACGCAACCATGAACCTGAACAAACTGCAGCCGCTCTTCGCGGCATTGGTACTGAGCGGCTGTGCCACCTCGCAGCCGACCTATCTGAACAATGGCGAACAGGGCCTGAGCATCGATTGCTCCGGCGAAGCCAACTCCTGGGCAATGTGCTACGAGAAAGCCGACGCTTCTTGCGCAGGCACCGGCTATCGCATCGTCGGCACCGACGGCACACCGGCGCCAAAGGAAGATGATAAAACCCTCGGCGTCGACGTCGGCAATTACAAGACCCGCAACGTCGTGGTCGTGTGCAAATAGTCGCTACATGTGGATTTCGGCGAACTTGATCCCGAGGCCACGGACGACCTCGATCAACTCGTCGAGCCGACTGAAAGACTCGACTTCATCATTGTCGTCCACCAGGAAGTAGCTGCGCCCTGCACTCTTCTTGAAAAACACGATCCATTCACCGGGATTCGCCGGGTTCTGGATGATATGGGTGGCAGAGACAAGGCCCTCTGCATGGCGCTCGCGCACGTGCTCTCGCTTCATCGCAACTCCAAAAATGACAATGCCGTCACAGCAGGACTGTGACGGCATCGGATGCTGATGTTCAGTAGTCTATCAGCCGGAAATACAGGCGTTCGCGGCTTTCTGCACATCGTGGGGGCGAACCGGCACATTCGACATTCGCTCATGCAGTTTGATGCTGCTGCCGCCAGCACGATCTTCGATATCAAATACCGCTGCCGGGCCTGAAGACAGTTTGCCCGGGACGATCACCCGAACCCCATCCTTCTGCGGCTGGACCTGCAGCGCGCCACGGCTGTCAGCAAGCTTGTCGGTCAGGCACTGCGCGTACTCCTGAGGCTTTTTGCCGGAGATCACGCTCATGGTTGGCAGCGTTTCATTGATTTCGGAAACATTTGCACAACCGGCCATCGCCAGAATCAACGGCACACACGCCACACCCCACTTCATATAAATCCTCCGTTAAAGACCGTCCGACAGCATGAATGCCGCTTTTCTCCGGGGCCTTGCGCATTTAACCCGCATGCCATTGCGAATATCTGTTCAAAATTTGTCAAAGCATCGCCCGACGGCCAGATAATAACCCGTGCGGGCTGATAAACTGCGTCCATCGACAAGCTATCGTTTTGATTTAGTAGAAAAAGCCCTTCTGGAGGCGCCCATGAAATTCATTCACCAGCGCGAGCACCTCAACGAAGACGACATCGTCGTCATTCAATGCTCGCAGATGTGCAACATCCGTTTGATGAACGACGCCAACTTCCGCAGCTTCAAAAACGGCGGCCGTCATACCTATCACGGCGGCGCGTTCGACACCTTCCCGGCGCGCATCACCGCGCCGAGCACCGGCTTCTGGAACATCACCATCGACACCGTCAATCGCCGCGCAATCAGCGTGACGCGCAAGCCGACGCTGACCCATTCGATCAAGATCATCCGTCGCTCCAGCACCAAACTGAGCTGAGACGCGCAGCCTATTCTGAAAGGAAACCACCACCGTGGCGCAAACAACCAAATATGTGATCAAGTACAAACTGGACGGCGAGCAGCGTTTCGACTTCGCAGAACTCGAAAACGGCACTGACGAGGAAGCGAAAGCGGCGCTGAAAAAAATGCACGCTGATGAAGAGCTCAGTGACATCAAGGTCAGCAAAGCGCTGTAACCGACACCATGCAACCGACCACCTTTGACCTGTTCGCCGACAACGAACCCGTACAGCAACCCCGCGCCGAGCAGATCGGCGAGCAATCGTGGGTGCTGCGCGGGTTCGCCTTGCCTCGGGTCGAGCAACTGCTGACGGCGCTCAAGGTCATTCTTGCTGCCGCGCCGCTCCGCCACATGGTGACGCCGGGTGGGTTCAGCATGTCGGTCGGCACCAGCAGTTGCGGGCAACTGGGCTGGATCACCGATCGCAGCGGTTACCGCTATTCCAGCGTCGATCCACTCAGCGGCTTGCCATGGCCGTCGATGCCGGCGGTGTTTGCCGATCTGGCGCACGAGGCGGCAGCGCAAGCCGGCTTCAAGGATTTCCATGCCGATTCCTGCCTGATCAACCAATATGTGCCCGGCGCCAAGATGTCATTGCATCAGGACAAAGACGAAAAGGGCTTTGCTGCGCCCATCGTTTCATTGTCGCTGGGTCTGCCGGCGATGTTTCTGTTTGGCGGCTTCGAGCGCGGCGATAAAAGCCAGCGCATCCCGCTGCTGCATGGCGACATGGTGGTCTGGGGCGGCGTGGATCGCCTGCGCTATCACGGCGTGCTGCCGATCAAACCCGGCCATCACCCACGCTTGGGCGAACGACGTATCAACATCACCTTCCGCGTCGCCGGGGATCAGTAAAAGTTTGACCGCAAGGCGCGGAGTGTTGCGAGCTACGATGCTGGTTAACCTGAGCCAAACAGGTCAACGGATTACTCGTCATGGAAACGCTTTCGAACACCATCAACATTGAAGACGATCCACGCTGGGCCGCCGTGGTTGCCCGCGACCCGAGTGCTGACGGGCAATTTGTCTACGCGGTAAAGACCACCGGCGTCTATTGCCGTCCGAGCAGCCTTGCGCGCTTGCCCAAACCGCAGAACGTCGAGTTTTTCGATACCCCTGAACTGGCCGAAGCTGCCGGGTATCGTCCAAGCAAACGCGCCAGCAAGGTCCAGAATGACGCGCAGCAAGCAGCGATCATTGCTGCGGCCTGTCGGCAGATCGAGGCGTCCGAGACGTTGCCGGCGCTCGACAACCTAGCGGCCAGCGCCGGGCTCAGCCCTTTTCATTTCCATCGAATATTCAGAGCTGCGACAGGCCTGACGCCCAAGGCTTACGCCACGGCGCAACGCTCGCGCAAGCTGCGTGCACGACTGGCGGACGGCGGTTCGGTGACCGATGCGCTGTATGACGCGGGCTTCAATTCCAACAGCCGTTTCTACGCAGCAGCCGATCAACTGCTGGGCATGAAGCCGACTGACTACCGCGGCGCCGGACAGAACAACGACATTCGCTTTGCCGTCGGCCAATGTTCGCTTGGGGCGATTCTGGTGGCGCAGAGTGAACGGGGGATTTGCGCGATTCTGCTGGGCGACGATCCACATCAGTTGGTCTGCGACCTGCAGGATCAATTTCGCAACGCCAACCTGATCGGTGCCGACCGTGATTTCGAACAGTTGATCGCCAGCGTCGTCGGCTTTGTCGAAGCACCGGCGACGGGCCTGACCTTGCCGCTGGATATACGCGGCACCGCGTTTCAGGAGCGCGTCTGGCAGGCGCTGCGCGAGATCCCCGCAGGCAGCACCGCCAGTTACGCCGAGATCGCGCAACGCATCGGCGCACCGACTTCGATGCGCGCGGTGGCTCAGGCGTGCGGCGCCAACCGCTTGGCGGTGGCGATTCCCTGCCACCGCGTGGTGCGCAGCGACGGCAATCTTTCCGGCTACCGCTGGGGCGTCGAGCGCAAGCGTCAGTTACTGGCGCGTGAACTCAACGATTGACGTCGACCACCACCCTGCCCCGCAGTTGCCCGGCAAGCAGTCTGGGTGCGGCCTCAAGGGCTTCGCGCAAACTGATTTCGTGACTGATCAGCTTCAGCAAGGAGAAATCCAGATCCCTGGCCAGTCGGTCCCAGGCCTCGATACGGCGCGCCTTGGGCTGAGTCACGCTGTTGATCCCCGCCAGCGTCACACCGCGCAGAATGAACGGCGCTACCGAGGCCGGAAAATCCATGCCCTGGGCCAGTCCGCACGCCGCGACCACACCTTCCGAGCGTGTGCTGGCGCAAGCATTCGCCAGCGTGTGACTACCGACCGAATCGACCACCGCCGCCCAGCGCTCCTTGGCCAACGGCTTGCCCGGCTCGGACAAGGTGGCCCGATCGATGATTTCAGCAGCGCCCAGTTGCTGCAGATATTCATGCTCGGACACCCGCCCTGTAGATGCCACCACTCGGTATCCCAACGTGCTGAGCAAGGCGATGGCAAAGCTGCCGACCCCGCCATTGGCGCCAGTGACCAGCACTTCGCCTTGATCCGGTTTAACCCCATGACGCTCCAGCGCCAGAATGCACAGCATCGCCGTATAACCTGCCGTGCCAACGGCCATCGCTTGCGCCGGCGTAAAGGCCTTGGGCAGCGGAATAAGCCAGTCGCCATTGAGGCGGGCTTTCTGCGCCAGTCCGCCCCAGTGGTTTTCACCGACGCCCCAACCGTTGAGCAGCACCTGATCGCCGGCCTTGAAATCCGGGTGCGAACTGGACTCGACCGTTCCTGCCAGATCGATCCCCGGCACCATGGGAAACTTGCGCACCACCGGACTGCTGCCGGTGATGGCCAGCCCATCCTTGAAATTCAGGGTGCTGTACGCCACGTTCACGCTGACGTTGCCTTCGGGTAACTGTTGCTCATCGATTTGCTGCAGGTTGGCGCGATGACCGTTGTCGTCTTTGTCGATCAGAATGGCGTTGAACATGACGGCCTCTCGAAGATGATTTGAAAGAAAGCATGCCTTGAAATAGCACATCGCAACACATTGCCACACTCGACTTTGCGCTAACCGCTCAATCAGCCGGGTGAATCCATGGCGGGCGGCTATGCTCTTTCGACGGTTGTGTTTTTCCGGTTTCGCCTTGCAAACCGGCCTGTCGATGGAGCTGACGATGCTTTTCCTGCGCGCTTTACCCACGTTGCTGATGTTGTGTCTGCTGACGCTTGGCAATGCCTGGGCAGCCGCCCCGGCAGCAAAGCCGGATGCGGCGCCAAGCGAGCCGACCTGGCCGCAAGTGATCAGCAGCGGCAAGAGCAAGCTGACGGTGTATCAGCCGCAGCTCGACAACTGGGACGGCTACACGCTCAATGCCCGCGCGGCCGTCGAAGCCACGGCCGCCGACGGCAAATCCACCTATGGCATCGTCGAGTTCAGCGCTCACACTCTCGTAGACAAGGCCACTCGCTGGGTCGCGCTCGATCAGTACCAGATCCTCAAAGCCGAGTTTCCCGCCGATGCCAAACAGGCCGACACATGGCTCGCCATCCTGAAAAAAGATGCCGAGAGCCGCAAGAAAACCATCTCTCTCGATCAACTGGAAGCGGCAGTCGGCGTGCTGAACGCCGAACGGAAAGCCGACGGCGCACCACTGGAAAACACTCCGCCGACCATCGTCAGCTCCGACAGCCCGGCAATCCTCGTGTATATCGACGGTGAGTCGGCTTATCGGCCAGTGGAAGGTACCGAGCTGCAACGGGTGATCAACACGCGCCCATTGCTGCTCAAGGATGCGCAAGGCAAACACTACCTGCATGTATTCGACGGCTGGATGGTTGCAGATAAATTGAACGGCGATTACACGCGCCTTGCTGCGCCGCCGGCCAATCTGGAAAAAGCCAGACAGGCGGCGATCAACAGTCGCCAGGTGGACCTGCTCACCGGGCAAAGCGATCCGAAGGACAAGGTCCCCAGCCTTGCCAAGCCGCCACAGCCGAAAATCTTCATCGCCACTACGCCAACGGAACTGCTGGTCACCGACGGCGCCGCGCAATGGCAACCGATTCAGGGCACCAGCCTGTTGTACGTGAGCAACACCACCGGGCACATCTTCAAGGAAATCGGGGATCAGAATAGTTACGTGCTGATTTCCGGGCGCTGGTTTCGCGCCAGCGACATGAACGGACCATGGACCTTTGTCCCGGCAGACAAACTGCCCACCGACTTTGCCAATATTCCTGACGACAGCGCGAAAGAGAACGTCAAGGCTTCGGTCGCCGGTACGCCACAGGCTCAGGAGGCTGCGATTGCCGCCACCATCCCGCAGACCTCGGCGATCAGGAAAAGCGCGGTGAAGATGACCACACCGCAATTTGACGGCGAGCCGCAGCTCAAAGCGATCAGCAATACGCCACTGCAATACGTGATCAACAGCGCCACGCCGATCATTCGTGTCGACAACGACAGTTGGTGGGCCGTGGAGAATGGCATCTGGTTCAGCGCCACCTCGGTGGACGGCCCCTGGAGCGTGGCTACTTCAGTCCCAGCGGTGATTTATTCGATCCCGCCCGGTTCACCGATGCATTACCTCACCTACGTGAAGGTCTACGAGTCCAGTGGCGATACCGTGGTCGTCGGCTACACCCCAGGTTATCAAGGCTCGACGCTGGACCCGGCGACCGGCGTCGTGGTGTATGGCACCGGTTATCCGTACACGCCGTGGGTCGGCAGTGTCTGGTACGGGCCGCCGGTGACCTATGGTTTTGGCGTCGCGATCCGCTACACGCCGTGGACCGGCTGGACCTTCGGCTTCGGTTTCGGCTGGAGCTGGGGCGGCAGCACGAACGCAATGGGCTGGGGTTGGGGCGCGTATCCGTGGTGGGGAAATTACGGCTGGGGTTACGCATGGGGTCCGCGTCTGTACCCGGCGCCGCTGGCCTGGGGCGGCGCGGCCTACGGTTATCGCGGCGGTGCCGTGGCATGGGGCCCGGGTGGCTGGGCCGGGACCACCGGCAATCTTTATCATCAGTGGGGCGACCGCGCGACCGTCAGCCGTTATGGCGCCGGCTACAACGCCTGGACCGGCAATCGCTGGGCCGGTGAGGTCGGTGCCTCGTACAACTCGCGCACCGGTATTGCCGCCGCTGGCCAGCGTGGCGCGGTGCACAACGCCTATACCGGCAATTACGCCGGCGGACGCAGCGGCATAGCGGCCGGACCGAACGGCGGCGCGATCGTTGGCGAACGGGTGACGGCCGGCAACGTCCGCACCGGAACTAAAGTCAGCGCCAATCGCGGCGCGGTCTACAACCCCAATACTGGCAACACCACGCAATACGGCGGCATTCACGGCCGCAACGGCGGCGCCGCCCGGGTCGGTGACAACGTTTATGCCGGGCGCGACGGCAACGTTTACAAGAAAACCGACAAAGGCTGGCAGTCCGTGGCCGGCGGCGGTGCCAACCGAACCCAACCCGCGAACAACAATGCGCAGCTACAAAACCTCAATCGCGAATCCGCCGCGCGCAATCTCGGCAACCAGCGCACGCACAACTACAACCGGTCCTCGCAAATGATGAACCGTTCGTTTGGCGGCGCTGGAGGTGGCGGACTGCATCGACGCTGAAAAACTGCACGTGATGTTCAGAATTTCAGACTGGCCCCGCAGCCGGTTTTGCTGCTAAAACCGGTTGCCGTCCCTGCCCGTTTCATCGTTCGGAGAATTGCTATATGAGTCAGTGGCCAGACACCCGCATCCTTGATCTTCTCGGTATCGAACTGCCGATCATCCAGGGCCCGATGGCCGGCGCGACCAACTCTTCGATGGTGATTGCCGTGTGCAACGCTGGCGGCCTCGGTTCAATGCCGGCGGCGATGCTGAGCATCGAGCAACTGCGCGAAGAACTGAAAACCATCCGCCAGCACACCAGCAAGCCGTTCAACGTCAATTTCTTCTGCCATCAACCACCGACGCCCGATGACCAGCGAGCCCGTGACTGGAAAAACCTCCTCGAACCCTACTACCGCGAACTGGGCGCCGATTTCGAGGCCCCGACGCCGGTGTCCAACCGTGCACCTTTCGATGAAGCCGCGTGCGCTGTGCTCGAAGAATTCCGGCCCGAGGTGGTGAGTTTTCATTTCGGTCTGCCGGAGAAAAACCTGCTCGATCGGGTCAAGGCCACCGGGGCGAAAATCCTCTCGTCTGCCACCACGGTCGAAGAAGCAATCTGGCTGGAGCAGCACGGCTGCGACGCGATCATCGCCATGGGTTATGAGGCGGGTGGGCATCGGGGGATGTTCCTCAGCGAGGATCTGAGCACGCAGGTCGGCACTTTCGCGCTGGTGCCGCAGGTGGTCGACGCGGTGAAAGTGCCGGTGGTAGCGGCTGGCGCAATCAGCGATGCCCGGGGCGTTGCAGCAGCGTTCATGCTCGGCGCCTCGGCAGTGCAAGTCGGCACGGCGTACCTGTTTACCCCGGAAGCGAAAGTCAGCGCCTCGCATCACAAGGCTCTGCGGACTGCAAAAGACAGCGAGACCGCCATCACCAATATTTTCACCGGGCGTCCGGCACGGGGCATTGTCAATCGGGCGATGCGCGAACTCGGCCCGATGTCCGCGCAGGCGCCAGCCTTTCCGTTGGCCGGCGGTGCACTCATGCCACTGCGAGCCAAGGATGACGCGGACTTCGCCAATCTTTGGGCCGGTCAGGCGCTCACGCTGGGCAAGGACATCGGCAGCGCTGAATTGACCCGGCAACTCGCCGAAGGCGGATTGGCGAAACTCCACCGTCAATGAATTCATGCGGCGAGCGGATTTAATCCCTCGCCACCTGGCGGCGTCTCGCTATATATTTCTTTATATAGCGATAGCGCCCGTGTATCGGCGTTATCACAAACAGAGCACTAACCGCCGATCACGGAGCTTTCTACATGACCCTGGCTGCCACACGCGTTGCCCCTGCCTGCCTCGCTTCACTCCTCGCACTCTTCAGCATCGGCGCCGCGCAGGCTGACGAAGTGCAAGTGGCAGTTGCCGCCAATTTCACCGCGCCCATCCAGGCCATTGCTGCCGACTTCGAAAAAGACACTGGCCACAAACTGGTTGCTGCTTATGGCGCGACCGGGCAGTTCTACACCCAGATCAAGAACGGCGCGCCCTTCCAGGTGTTCCTCGCCGCTGACGACACGACTCCGGCAAAACTTGAACAGGAAGGCGAAACCGTCAAAGGTTCACGCTTCACCTACGCCATCGGCACGCTGGCGCTGTGGTCGGCGAAGGAAGGTTATGTGGACTCGAAAGGCGAGGTGCTGAAAACCAGCCAATACCAGCACCTGTCCATCGCCAATCCGAAAGCCGCGCCTTACGGCCTGGCCGCCACACAGGTGCTGGAGAAACTCCAACTGACCGACGCTACCAAAGCAAAAATCGTCGAAGGTCAGAACATCACTCAGGCTTATCAGTTCGTCTCCACCGGCAACGCCGAACTGGGCTTTGTCGCCCTGTCGCAAATCTACAAGGACGGCAAAGTCAGCAGCGGTTCGGCGTGGATAGTCCCGGCCGCCCTGCATGATCCGATCAAACAGGACGCGGTGATCTTGAACAAAGGCAAGGACAGCGTCGCCGCCAAGGCCCTGGTGGATTATCTCAAGGGCCCGAAAGCCGCTGCGGTGATCAAGTCCTACGGATATCAACTGTAAATGTCATTGACCAGTGCCGATTTCGCCGCCATCTGGCTGACCCTGAAACTGGCGTCGCTGACCACCGTGATCCTGCTGGTAATTGGCACGCCGATCGCCTTATGGCTGTCGCGCACGTCGTCATGGTTGCGTGGCCCGATTGGCGCCATCGTCGCCCTGCCGCTGGTGCTGCCGCCGACGGTGATCGGCTTTTATCTGTTGCTGGCGCTGGGGCCACACGGTTTTCTCGGTCAATTGACCCAATGGCTGGGGCTGGGCACGCTGACGTTCAGTTTCACCGGGCTGGTGATCGGCTCGGTGATCTACTCCCTGCCGTTCGTGGTGCAGCCGTTGCAGAATGCCTTTTCGGCGATCGGCACTCGCCCGCTGGAAGTGGCCGCAACGTTGCGCGCCAATCCTTGGGACACGTTCTTCAGCGTGATCCTGCCACTGGCGCGTCCCGGCTTCATCACCGCAGCGATTCTCGGCTTCGCCCACACCGTCGGTGAATTCGGTGTGGTGCTGATGATCGGCGGCAACATTCCCGACAAGACCCGCGTGGTCTCGGTGCAGATCTACGACCACGTTGAAGCGCTGGAATATGCTCAGGCGCACTGGCTGTCCGGGGCGATGCTGGTGTTCTCGTTCCTGGTGTTGCTGGCGCTGTATTCCAGCCGCAAGACCCGCGCAGGCTGGAGCTGATCGATGATTGACGTACGTCTGAAACGCGCTTATTCCGGCTTCGAGCTGGATGTCGATCTGCAGGTGCCGGGCCGCGGCGTCACCGCGCTGTTTGGTGATTCCGGCTCCGGCAAGACCACCTGCCTGCGCTGCATTGCCGGGCTGGAACGCGCAGAACAGGGCTTCGTGCAGATCAACGGCGAGGTCTGGCAGGACAGCGCCAAGGGCATTTTCGTAGCGCCGCATAAACGGGCGCTCGGCTACGTGTTTCAGGAAGCCAGCCTGTTTCCGCACCTGTCGGTACTGGCCAATCTGGAGTTTGGCCGCAAACGCATCGCCAGGTCGCAACGCCGGGTCGACATGAACCAGGCCACCGAACTGCTCGGCATCGGCCATTTGCTCGAGCGTCATCCGCAGCATCTGTCCGGTGGCGAGCGGCAACGCGTCGGCATCGCCCGCGCTCTGCTGACCAGCCCGAAACTGCTGCTGATGGACGAACCACTGGCGGCTCTCGACAGCCGGCGCAAAAGCGAAATCCTGCCGTACCTGCAACGCCTGCATGACGAACTGGATATTCCGCTGCTGTACGTCAGCCATGCGCAGGATGAAGTCGCGCGGCTGGCCGATCATCTGGTGTTGCTCAGCGATGGCAAAGCCCTCGCCAGCGGCCCGATCGGCGAAACCCTCGCGCGTCTGGACCTGCCCTTGGCGATGGGCGATGACGCCGGGGTCATCATCGAAGGCCAGGTCAGCGCCTACGATGCCACCTATCAATTGCTCAGCCTGCAATTGCCGGCCACGGAAATGAACATTCGCGTCACCCATGCGCCGATGGCCGTGGGCCAGGCCTTGCGCTGCAAAGTGCACGCCCGCGACATCAGTCTAGCGCTGCAGAACGATGCCGCCAGCAGCATTCTTAATCGTCTGCCGGTGACGGTGGTCAGTGAACAGGCGGCTGACAACAGTGCCCATGTGCTGATCCGACTGGACGCTGGAGGCACGCCGTTGCTGGCGCGGATCACGCGGTTTTCCAAGGATCAATTGAACGTGCATACGGGCCAGCGGCTATGGGCGCAGATCAAGGCGGTGGCGGTGCTCGCGTAAATCATTCGGCACGACGGCCAGCGCCTGCGGTCAATCCTGTTACAGACTGCCGTATGACCGAAGGAAACCGCCATGCCCGATACCGTGCTGACAGATGCCCTGCCCGCCGATCTGCATTACGTCGATGACACTCAGCCTGGTATCACCCGGAAAAAACTGCGCGGCAAGTTCGTCTATTTCGAACCGTCGGGGCAGCGCATCACCGACCCGGACGAAATCAAACGCATCAACGCCCTCGCGGTGCCGCCGGCGTATACCGATGTGTGGATCTGCGCCGATCCCTGCGGGCATTTGCAAGCCACCGGCCGCGATGCGCGCGGGCGCAAGCAGTACCGTTACCACGCACGCTGGCGCGAAGTACGCGACGCCGACAAATACTCGCGTCTGCGCGACTTCGGCCTGGCCCTGCCCAAACTGCGGCGCCAGCTTGAGGCGCTGCTCGATGCGCCGGGCTTCAGCCGTGACAAGGTCATGGCAACAGTGATCACCTTGCTCGACGCCACGCTGATCCGCGTCGGCAATACCCAATATGCGCGGGACAATCGCTCCTATGGCCTGACCACGTTGCGCAGCCGCCACGTCGAGGTCAACGGCAGCGCGATCCTATTCCAGTTCCGAGGCAAGAGCGGCATCGAGCACCAGATCACGGTCAAGGACCGTCGCCTGGCGCGAATCATCAAGCGCTGTCTGGAAATTCCCGGGCAGAACCTTTTTCAGTACCTCGATGAACACGGCGAACGGCATACCGTTACCTCGTCCGACGTCAACGCCTATCTGCAGAAACTGACCGGCGCTGCGTTCACCGCCAAGGATTACCGCACCTGGGCGGGCAGCGCCCTGGCCTTGTCGGTGTTGCGCGAGTTGCAGCATGAGTCGGAAACCGAAGCCAAGCGCCATGTGGTTGAAGCCGTGAAGAACGTCGCCAAACAGTTGGGCAACACCCCCGCGGTGTGCCGCAAGTGCTACATCCACCCCGCCGTGGTCGAGCATTTCATGCTCGGCGCCCTTGCCGAACTGCCCCGCCCACGGGTACGCAAAGGCTTGCGCGCCGAGGAAGTGGCTTTGGCGATGTTTCTCGAACGCATGTGCGAAGTAACCGAGGCGTCCTGAGTCGCACGTACCCCCTTGTAGGAGTGAGCCTGCTCGCGATAGCGGTCTGTCAGCTGATGAAGATGTCGACTGACACACCGCTATCGCGAGCAGGCTCACTCCTACAAGAGCTTCGCCGTCGAGCTGAGCCGGGTATTTTTTGCACGATCGCGCAGGTCTTCTATAGTTGATCTGAAGGTTTGCGACACGCGGGATTTTGTGTTGCAACTCAGCCGTTTCAGCGAACGGAGGTGTTCCATGTCCGAGAAAGAGTCCATCACCACCCTCCTCACCCTGCTCGACGCCCGCCAGGCGCGCCTCGCAGCCGCCTGCAAAGAGATTGCCGACTGGGTTGATCATCAAGGCGGGCATCCGACGGCCCTGCGCATCCGCGATCGACTGCACGATATTGAAAAGGATGCGCCGCTGATCCGCGACACGCTGTCGACACTGAAGCCGATCGACCGGCCGTTGCCGCGGTTCAGGTAGTTTCTGTTCAAGCAACTTCAATCAACTGCTTAACCAACTGCGCGGCATCGGTGTAATTACAATTCTTTATTATTTATTGCGATTGAGCATAGCTGCTTTAGTTATATCTCGATAAATGACTAGATCAAGTTCATGGAGCGAAATGCCGCTCATCGGATCAGTTAAAAATAATCAAAACACCGTGAACCGATACGTAATCGAAGTAAGTGTCCATCGCGACAACGGACATCACTAGCGAAACGTTAAGATATATCGGAGAGCTATCATGACCACCGGAAATAAAAATACAGGCAAGGCCGGCAACGATCGTGACAAGACGCAAGAGTCCGGGAAAAAAGGCGGGCAGTCTGGCGGTAACTTCGCCAACGATCGTGAAAAAGCATCCGAGGCTGGTCGCAAAGGCGGACAATCCAGCCACAGTGGAGGTCGCAAGTCGTAAATGAGCGGTACAAGGGCAGCTTTGCTGCCCTTTGTAATATTCGATGGAGCGCAATGATGACGACTGCCACTGATAGTGTTCCAGGCGAGTTACACCGACACGAAGGCGCTGAAGGCGTTCCAGAGGCAACGCGCAGTTCCTCCGAGAAACTACCGGCCCCGTCGGTGTCACCGTGCATTGAAAGAAAACCTGGCCACCCGCAGCACGGCGATCGTGCCCAACATGCGTGTTACGAGCGCAGGCAGTTGATCGTTAACGCTGAAAACTCTCGAGAAACGGAAACGGCGCCAACCTATGAACGCTGCTCCTGACTGAGCTTACGAGTCCTGCGCAAGGAGCCCGTTCGCAGCAGCCGGCCCGTCGAGGAAATCGCCATGCCTGTCCACGTCATCAACTTTACCGGTCCGATCAATGCATCAACCTGTGGTCAACTGATTGACAAAGCCTCGTTGGCGGTAAAGGAAGATGCTCCCAGATTGATTCTGAACATCGCCACCATGGGTGGCGAATGCAGTTACGGCTTCACGATGTACAACTTTCTGATAGCGCTGCCCGTCCCGGTACACACCCATAACCTGGGCACGGTCGAGTCGATGGGCAATATCGTTTTCCTTGCTGGCCAACGCCGAACCGCCTGTACTCATAGCAAGTTTCTGTTTCACCCTTTTCATTGGCACCTGCAGGGAGCGGTCGATCATTCACGCATGTCGGAATATGCCATGAGCCTGGATTATGACTTGCACCTGTACGCGCAAATTGTCGCCGAGCGCACAAGTAACGGAAAAAACGCGCTGGAGACGGAGAAGTATCTGACGGCAGCGCCGCGCATCATCAATCCTGAAGAAGCCTTGCATGCAGGTCTGATTACGGCAGTTGAAGACACCGAGGTTCATGCGGACTTCGTCTGTTCGTGTATTTATTCATAAGTTTGCAACTTACTAACGCGCCGTGGCAGTCGCTTTTGCCTTGCCCTGCAAGACGAATTTGTACTCCGCACACTCGCCATACAAACTCCAATCCCAACTAACAACCGATCGTCCCGGCAGCGTGCATTTTCTCTGAATTATTCATTTCGTCAGATATCCCTGTTCATAAGCATGGGGAGGAAATGTATGAGCGGAGCAGATCTGTACGTGATCGATTACCTGCTGCACGGAAAGCCCAGGTCATTCGTCATTCGCACAAAAAACATGAACAATGCCGAAGCCTGGCAGTGGGCAAGTTGTGACGCGGGTATCGCGCCCATTCCCCGCCCCGGTCGGCCGCCGTTGAAACGTTTTTCCAAACCGATGGCGGAACGCTTTGGCGTGACCGAAGTGCAATGGCGAGAATCGGTGCCTCTGGTCTGGGAGGAGGATCATGTGAAATGACCGAACACACATTGAAATTCGATTTCGGCCGCTCCTGGGACGACGAGATGGCCGACAATGCCGCGATGTTCCGTGAGGCCGATCTGCTGGAAGAAGCGGCCTACAGAATCATCGAGCATGACACCGATAGCCCTGAGGCCTGGGCTCGCTTCAGCGAAGCAAAGACCTTGGCCGACGCCCAGCGAACGGCGGCCTATCAGGACTGGATGCGCATCAAGCGCGCGATGAGCAAGCCGCGCTCGAAATAGCGGACTTGCTCATCATGGTTTGAGGATCAGCAAAGGTTCGCCTTTCGGGACGACGTAAGTGGCCAGTTCTACGCCTTTCTCATTGCCAATATTCTTCGCTACATGCGCGACACCTGCCGGAATGAACAACGAATCGCCTGCCTTGAGAGTCACCGGCGCCTGTCCTTCGAGCTGATATTCAAAGGTGCCACTGATGACGTAGGCGACCTCGACCCCGGGGTGCGCATGCCGAGGCGCGCTGACGCCGGCATCGAAATCGATTCGCGCCTGAATCACTTCGCGATTGTCAGCGCCGAGATCCTGGCGAACCAGATCGGTGCGGCTCAAACCTTTCTGCCAGCTCGTCGCCGGCGCATCCGCCGCATGAGCGAAACCGGTAAGGGAGGCGAAGACAACGGCAGAAGCCAGAAACAGTGGACGGTACATGGTGGTGCCCTCTCAAACGTAGTGTTGGTGTGAGGGCTACTTTGGGCTCGGCATGTAAGGCGGATGTGTCTCGAAAGCCCGGTTTGGTGTTGTCGTGTGTATCCGCTGAGGGTTGATACACGCTTATACAAACGTGTCGCGGGCCACTGCCACAAGCCACTGTCTGAACGCGCTGATCTTTGTCGAGTCAGCGGTTTCATGGGGTGTGACCAGATAGAAGCCGAGGTCATCCTGCAGGCGCAGCTCGAACGGTGCGACCAGTCGCCCCGCACGCAGATCGTCGTTCACGTAAGTCGAACGCCCGATGCACACGCCCTGCCCGTCAATTGCCGCCTGCACCGCCATCATCGCCAGATCGAAGGTCAGCTTCGCGCCATCGGCCAAGTGCGCAGGCTGGCCTGCGGCGCTGAGCCATGCCTGCCAGTCTTTAGCGGTGACACCACTGACTTGTACAAGGGTGTGGCTGGCCAGATCTTGCGGTGTGTGCAATGTCGTCGCCACTGCTGGACGGCACACAGGAAATACCTTATCCGCCATGAGAAAGTCCGCGCGCAGACCTTTCCATTCGCCCCGCCCGTAGCGAATCGCCGCATCGATACCTCCTCGGCGGAAATCCACCAGGTCGGTTGTGGCGCTGATGCGCACATCGATGTCCGGGAACGCCTGCTGGAATGCCGGCAGGCGCGGCAATAGCCATTTCGACGCGACCGAGACCAGCGTGCTGATGGTCAGCACGCTGGTCCCCCGCGATTCGAGCAACTGTTGCGTCGAATGGCGCAACGCTTGAAAGGCCGAACGCACGCCCGGCA
Organism: Pseudomonas sp. RIT-PI-o; assembly: GCF_001297215.1. Taxonomy (NCBI): domain Bacteria; kingdom Pseudomonadati; phylum Pseudomonadota; class Gammaproteobacteria; order Pseudomonadales; family Pseudomonadaceae; genus Pseudomonas; species Pseudomonas sp. RIT-PI-o. The sequence continues at coordinate 137,709 of NZ_LHPA01000018.1, forward strand.
GGTAGGCGTGGCCGTCTTCGCTGAGCGCCAGGCCATCCTTGAGACGCAGGAACAATGCGACGCCCAACTCGGCTTCGAGGCGTCTGATCTGGTGACTGATTGCTGTCTGCGTGACATTCAACTCAGTGGCGGCCAAGGTAAAACTCATATGCCGCGCGGCCGCTTCGAATGCACGCAAACCATTGAGGGAAGGAAGTCTGGAGGTCATAAGATCAGAAGAGCGCATGAGAATTTGTCATACGCTAGCACCGCAAATGACCTTTGCGGAAGTTTTGCCCGCAGGGGATCGTGGCGCCTCAACTTTCCGGGGACATGCCATGAAACTGTACTTTGCGCCGATGACCTGTTCGCTCTCACCGCACATCGTTCTGCGAGAACTTGGCTTGCCGTTCGAGCTGATCCGCGTCAACAACCAGACCAAGCGCACGGCTGACGGCCGTGACTTTCGCGATATCAACCCGAAAGGCTACGTGGCCGCGCTGCAACTGGATAACGGCGAAGTGCTGACCGAAGGCCCGGCGATCCTGCAATTTCTCGCCGACGAGGTCCCGGGAAACACCTTGGCGCCCGCGGTCGGTACATGGGAGCGCATACGACTGCAGGAGCATCTGAATTTCATCGGCTCGGAGATCCACGGCGCCAGCGCACCATTGTTCAGCGCCGAAATCCCGGAAGCCGTCAAAGCGATTTTTCGGCAGAAACTGTTCAAGCGGCTGGATTACCTTGAGCGCATTCTGGCGGATCGGAACTATCTGATGGCTAGCTTTGGCGTTGCCGATGCCTACCTGTTCACGGTGCTGACCTGGTTTCCGACGTTCAACATCGCTATCGCCGAATGGCCAGCGCTGGCCAGCTACATGAAACGCATCGGCGCGCGACCCAGTGTGCTTGCGGCCATCGCGGCGGAAGCGGCCACGCAGCCAGTCTGAACACGCGCGGGCCATCGCCGGAGGGAATCTGTAAACTGGCGCGACTTTCATTCACTCGAACAAGAGATGCCCATGGCCAATCAAGACATCATCTTCACGCCCGATCCGGACACCGATTCGATTTCGTCCGACGTCGCCACCTTCGGCGGGATCATGGTCTCGACGCAGATCCCCACCCGCGCCGATGGCAGTCTGGAACTGGGCGGCATCACCGAGCAAAGCGAGTGCACGCTGCAAGCGCTGAAAGTCGCACTGGAACGTGCCGGCAGTTCAATGGACCGCGTAATGCACCTGACCATCTACCTCACCGACATGGCTGATCGCGCGGCGTTCAACGAAGTCTATAAACGCTTTTTCGCCAAGCCATGGCCAGTGCGGGCAGCGGTTGGCGTTGCGTCGCTGGCGGTTGAAGGGATGCGTGTGGAAGTGACGGCGATGGCGGCCAAGGGCTGATTGAAATTGCACAGCGTCATTTCAATTATTCTGGAATGACACAACCCCCTGTAGGAGTGAGCCTGCTCGCGATAGCGGTGTGTCAGACAAGATGATTTGACTGACCCGACGCTATCGCGAGCAGGCTCACTCCTACAATGGTTTGTGTGTAGCCGCGGTTCCGAGTACACCGCGAAACCCTGTGGGAGCGGGCTTGCCCGCGAAGAGGCCGGAACATTCAACACAACAGTCAACCGAACTGACCCGATCGCCAGCCACCATCGGGCAGCACACACGTGCCCGCCGCGCGTTTCACGGGTAGAATGCGCCCCTTGCCCGTGACCGCCTGACTAAAAAAAACTATGTCCTTGCCCAAGCATCACCTGGAATTGCTCAGCCCTGCTCGCGATGTCGCCATTGCCCGCGAGGCCATCCTGCATGGCGCCGACGCCGTGTACATCGGCGGCCCGAGCTTCGGTGCGCGCCACAATGCGTGCAACGAAGTCAGCGAAATCGCCGAACTGGTGGAATTCGCCCGCCGTTACCACGCGCGCATCTTCACCACCATCAACACCATCCTGCACGACAATGAACTGGAGCCGGCCCGCAAGCTGATCCATCAGTTGTACGACGCCGGTGTCGATGCGCTGATCGTCCAGGACCTGGGCGTGATGGAGCTGGACATTCCGCCGATCGAGCTGCACGCCTCGACCCAGACCGACATCCGCACCCTGGAGCGAGCGAAGTTCCTCGATCAGGCCGGTTTCTCGCAATTGGTGCTGGCCCGCGAGCTGAACCTGCAAGAAATCCGCGCCATCGCCAATGAAACCGATGCGGCCATCGAGTTTTTCATCCACGGCGCGCTGTGCGTGGCCTTCTCCGGCCAGTGCAATATCTCCCACGCGCAAACCGGCCGCAGCGCCAACCGTGGCGACTGCTCCCAGGCGTGCCGCTTGCCGTACACCCTCAAAGACGAAAAGGGTGGCGTTATCGCTTACGAAAAGCACCTGCTGTCGATGAAAGACAACAACCAGAGCGCCAACATCCGCGCGCTGGTCGAGGCCGGCGTGCGTTCGTTCAAGATCGAAGGTCGCTACAAGGACATGGGCTATGTGAAGAACATCACTGCCTATTACCGCCAGCGTCTGGACGACGTGCTGGAAGACCGCCCGGACCTGGCCCGCGCCTCCAGCGGCCGCACCGTGCATTTCTTCCTGCCCGATCCGGAAAAGACCTTCCACCGTGGCAGCACCGATTATTTCGTCACCGATCGCAAGATCGACATCGGCGCCTTCGATTCGCCGACCTTCACCGGCCTGCCGGTCGGTACCGTGGAAAAAGTCGGCAAGCGTGACATGCAGGTTGTCACTCACGAGCCGCTGTCCAACGGCGACGGCCTGAACGTGCTGGTCAAACGCGAAGTGGTCGGTTTCCGCGCCAACATCGCCGAAGCAAAAGGTGAGTTCGAAGAAGACGGCGAGAAGCGCTATCGCTACCGCGTCGAGCCGAACGAAATGCCTGAAGGTCTGTTCAAGCTGCGTCCAAGCCACCCGTTGAATCGCAACCTCGATCACAACTGGCAGCAGGCGTTGCAGAAAACCTCTTCGGAACGTCGCGTGGCCCTGAGCTGGTTCGCCCGTCTGCGCGAAGAACAGCTGGAAGTGACCGCGACCAGCGAAGAAGGCATCAACGCCAGCGTCACACTTAACGGTCCGTTCGGTGTGGCCAACAAGCCGGAACAGGCGCTGGAGCAATTGCGCGACCTGCTCGGCCAGCTCGGCACCACCCAGTACCACGCCACCGACATCAAACTGGATGCGCCACAGGCGTTCTTCATCCCGAATTCGCAGCTCAAGTCGCTGCGCCGCGAAGTCATTGAAGCCCTTACTGCGGCGCGTGTCGCTGCGCATCCGCGTGGCGGCCGTAAAGCCGAAACCACGCCACCGCCGGTGTACCCGGATTCGCACCTGACTTTCCTCGCCAACGTCTACAACCAGAAGGCCCGCGACTTCTACCACCGTCACGGCGTCAAGCTGATCGACGCGGCGTACGAAGCCCACGAAGAGCCGGGCGAAGTGCCGGTGATGATCACCAAGCACTGCCTGCGCTTCTCCTTCAACCTGTGCCCGAAACAGGCCAAAGGCGTGACCGGCGTGCGCACCAAGGTCGCGCCGATGCAGTTGATTCACGGCGATGAAGTATTGACGCTGAAATTCGATTGCAAGCCGTGCGAGATGCACATCATCGGCAAGATGAAAGGCCACATCCTCAATCTGCCACAGCCGGGCAGCGTGGTTGGCCACATCAGCCCTGAAGACCTGATGAAAACCATCCCGCGCGCTCCACACTGAGTGGGCGGCGTGCGCGGTGCTCCGGCATCGCGCACGCCTGGCTGACTGGCTCTGGCGCGGCAAATCGCAGGCAAAAAAAAACGCCAACTTCTTGCGAAGTTGGCGTTTTTTCGTAGATGGCAGGGGCGGCTGGATTCGAACCAACGCATGGCAGGATCAAAACCTGCTGCCTTACCGCTTGGCGACGCCCCTGTAGCTCTGGTCAGCGGCTCCGTGAGGATCGCTGTGAGAACGGGGCGCAATTTATCAACATTCGTTTCGTTTGGGAAGCCCGAGACGAAATATTTTTTGTTTTAAAACAGCCACTTATTATTTTCCCGCGAAAACACTCGGTTTCGTTGCCGTGTATCACAGTGTGTACGCGTCCTGCTGCCATACACGCCCTTGCAAAAACCTCCTTTGCCGACACAGAGCGGATACCTCGACACGCTCCAATGCACCCAGGGTTTCAAGGGTTCATCCAGCCCCTTGGCCACAGGCTCGCAAAGGAGACGTCAGCATGAAACAGGCTCTGCACACCTCTAAAATCACCCACGCGCTCGGCTTGTCAGTCCTGGCGCTGTCACTGTTCGGCGCCGTCGGCGGCGCTCAGGCGCAAACCACAGAACCCGCCGCCGTCAGCTATTCAGCGCCCTCGCCTTTCGGCGCGCTGAAGCACATCAAGGCTGGCGTACTCGACGTGGCCTACGCCGAAACTGGTCCTGCCGATGGTCCGGTGGTGATTCTGCTGCACGGTTGGCCTTACGACATTCACAGCTATGACGAAGTCGCGCCCCTGCTCGCGGCCAAGGGTTATCGCGTGCTGATGCCGTACGCAAGGGGTTATGGCGATACGCAGTTCCTGTCCAAAGACACCCTGCGCAACGGCCAGCCAGCGGCGCTGGCCAGCGACGTGATCGACTTCATGGACGCGCTGAAAATCAAACAAGCGGTGCTGGGTGGTTATGACTGGGGCGCACGCTCGGCGGACATCGTCGCGGCATTGTGGCCTGAGCGCGTAAAGGCCCTGGTGGCCGTCAGCGGCTATCTGATCGGCAACCAGGCCGCCGGCCAGAATCCACTGCCGCCCAAAGCCGAATTGCAGTGGTGGTACCAGTTCTACTTCGCCACCGAGCGCGGCCGCGCCGGCTATGCCAAGAACACCCACGACTTCGCCAAACTGATCTGGCAACTCGCCTCACCGCAGTGGAAGTTTGATGACGCGACTTTTGATCGCAGTGCCAAGGCGTTGCAGAATCCCGATCACGTCGAGATCACTGTGTTCAACTACCGCTGGCGTCTGGGCCTGGTACAGGGCGAAGAGAAATATGCCGCGCAGGAACAGAAACTTGCGACTGCACCGTCGATCAGCGTGCCGACGATTACTTTAGAGGGCGATGCCAACGGCGCACCGCACCCGGCACCGGAGGATTATGCCAAGCGCTTTACCGGGAAATATCAATTCCGGCTGATCGAGGGTGGGGTCGGACATAATTTGCCGCAAGAGGCTCCGAAGGCGTTTGCGCAGGCTGTGATGGATGCAGATCGTCTCTGACAGACCCGACCTCAAAAGCCCCTCACCCTAGCCCTCTCCCGGAGGGAGAGGGAACTGATTGGGGAATGCTCAAGATTTACGCCGACCTGAAAGCGCTGCATTGAATCCATAATCGACATCCATCTTTCAGGTCGATGTACAGCGCAAGATGACAGCCCCGCCCTCAAAAGCCCCTCACGCTAGCCCTCTCCCGGAGGGAGAGGGAACTGATTGGGGGATGCTCAAGATTTACGGCGACCTGAAAGCGCTGTATTGAATCCATAATCGACATCCATCTTTCAGGTCGATGTACAGCGCAAGATACCTCGGCTCCCTCTCCCTCTGGGAGAGGGCTGGGGTGAGGGTTTTTGGGGATTGCACCGGTCGATCTATTTAACCAGCCGCTTCTCCTTCGAAGGCCGATAACCGAAGTACGAGCTGTAGCACTTGCTGAAATGGCTCGGTGAGACAAAACCGCAAGCCACCAGCACTTCCACCTGCGACAGTTCGGTGTGTTGCAGCAGGCGTCGTGCTTCGGTGATGCGCAGTTCCAGGTAATAGCGTTGCGGCGTGGTGCCCAGTTGTTCCTTGAACAAGCGCTCCAACTGACGCCGTGAGCGGCCGGCGTATACGGCCAGCTGTTCAAGTTCCAACGGTTCTTCGAGGTTGGCGTCCATCAGCTTGATCACTTCACGCAGCGGCGCGCTGACGCAGATGTTTTCATCGGGTTTGATGCGCCGGTAGCGCGACTCTTCGAAGGCGAGAATGTCTTCGATGCCCTCGACCAACGCCTTGCCGTGCAAGCCCTTGATCCAGTCCAGCGCCATGTGGAAGGCCCCGGACGGGCTCGACGCGGTGAGCCGATCACGATCGATCACGTAAGGCTCGCTGCTGACATGGGTGCTCTTGGCGATCTCGGTGAGTGCCGGGCGATGTTCCGGGTGAATCGCGCAGCGATAGCCATCGAGCAAACCGGCGCGGCCGAGAAACCATGAGCCATTCCACAACCCGGCAAGACTCACGCCCCGCTCCGCCGCAGCCCTGAGCAAGCCGATGAATTCGTCGCTGGCGCGCAATTCAGTGCGATAGCCACCGCATATCACCAGCAAGTCCAACTCCTGAAGTGCAGCAGAATCGAGGCGCGCATCGGGGCGGATGACCAGGCCCAGATCGCTGATCACCTCGCCATCGCCAAGGCCGAAAGTGCGCGACGAGAACAGTCCCGGGCGCAACAGGTTGGTGGTGACTACCGTGTCCAGCGCCTGAGTGAAGGCCGGCAGCGAAAAGTGTTCGAGCAACAAGAAACCGGTGCGGGTCACGCCGGTGTTATCGGGGTTCTGCTCATTCAGATAGCGAAGGTTCTTGCCCTTCATGCCACCGCTGAATTGACGTCGTTCAATCAAGGTCGGGTCCATCGGTCGTTGTTATGCGAGCGATAGTTGGCTTGATCAGACAAAGAGTCAACTACGCCTGCGCAGCGCGTGGTTGACTGCCACCCCAATGCCGCTTCAGATCACCGAAAACGCACCGGCACCGAGTCGTCCTTCCAGACGCCCACACAGCAGGTAGTGCTGGTAGCCACTGCTGAAAGCACCTTGGGACACCGCCACCCTTACATCGTCATTGAGTCGAAGATACTGGGCTTCATCGAAATTCTCGGCGCTGACTTCGCCGGCGCGCCCCAGTTGCTGGCTGTCCACCGCAAGTCCCTCGCTGGCAAGCCGTTCGAAGTCGAGAATGCGGTTTACCGCGTGCCGTTCCAGGACTCCCTGATTGGGGTATGTCGAGTAGATGTGCAGCCCTTTCGATGCGCAACGGTCGCACATGTCGACGCAGTTTTTCTGCGTGGATTTGCGCCGTGTCAGTTCCTCGAGCGGCATGTCGAGATATTTGCCAACCTGATATTCGGTCTGGTTGAAAATCGTGCAGCACAAGACTGTATTGCCGTTGCAGTCGATCACCAGCCAGTCATCTTTGAGTGTGCAAGCCTGCTTGGGGTAATGCTGCAGGACATTGATCAGATCATCGTAAGGCGGGAGCGCCAGACGTGTGAGCGTTTCGTGGTCAGTGGCTGAAACAGACGGATCGCGCTCGACGATCGCCAGCGCTTTCTCCAGCGGCATCATCACCGAATAACCGGTGGTGAACACAAAGCCGAGACGCTCACTGAACTCGCGCATCAGCGCCTCTTCTTCAATGTTGTCCAGGTAGCGGTGGTAATAAACATCTACTCGCGTCTTCAAGCCGAGGCGTTGCTTGATTTCATGCAGCGCAATCATGTTCTGCTTTACGACTTCAACATCACCGCCGACGTGGCCCTTTTGGTAAGTTTCCTGATGAAAGCCTGATAACGAAATCCGGAAATAACCTGGCTCGGCCAACAGCGCCTTTTCCATATTCTTCGCCAGGTTGAGGTTGGTGCTGATACCGCTCATCATGCCGGCGGCATTGATGATGTCGATAAACTCGCCGATCTTCGGATGCACCAGAGGCTCGGTCCAGTTGTAGAGGAAGATCGTGCGAACGCCCTCGGTTTTAGCCTTTTCAACGATCTGCCTGAACATGTCCAGCTGCATGGATTTCTTGAAATTGAGATTTTCCGAATTGCCCATCGGGCACGAAGGGCAGCTCAGATTGCAGGCGCCAACAATATCGATATACATGTTCATTGCAGGTGGAGCTCCTTGAAGGGAACGCCATGCATCTCATCATTGCATGGGTTTCGGTCGCCGCTTGTGTTGGTATTTTGACGGCTGTGCGACACCCGCAAGCAATAACTGCACCATCGGCACGCTACGCCATCAACTGCACCACCCAGTCGATAAAGACGCGCAATTTCAGGCTGACATGCCGGTTCGGTGGATAGGCCAGATAAAGCGGCATCGACTCAAGCTGCCAACCCGCAAACAACTGCACCAACTCGCCCCGTGCCACATGCGCATCAGACATATACGTCGGCAGCCACAGCACACCCATGCCGGCCAGGCCCGCCGCCAGATAGGCATTGCCATCATCCACCGCAAGCACATGCCGGCCCTTGATCTGCAGGCGCTCGGTGCCGTTGTGCAAGGTGTACGGAAGAGGTTTACCGGTGCGAGCCCAAAGAAACGCGACCACCCGGTGATGGGAGTCTTCCAGTTCGCGCGGATGGTCAGGCGTACCTTCGCGAGCCAGGTAAGCCGGTGCGGCAAACACGCCCAATGGCAGATCGGCGATCTTGCGCGCCATCAATGATTGATCGAGCAACTCACCACCGCGCACTACGCAGTCGACGTTCTCATCGATGATGTCGACGATGCGGTCGCTGACGCCCATGTCGATCTGGATGTCCGGGTAGCGCGCGTGAAAATCCGGCAAGGCCGGCACCAGAATGTGCCGCGCGAACGGACTCGGCACGTCGATGCGCAAGCGCCCGCGTGGCCGTGCGGCGGCGCCGGGCAGGCTGGTTTCGGCGTCGTCCATGTCGGCGAGCAGCTTGATCACCCGTTCGTAATACGCCGCGCCATCGGCGGTGACGTTGACCTTGCGCGTGGTACGGTTGAGCAGCTTGACCCGTAGCCGCGCCTCCAGTTGCTGCACCAGTTGCGTCACCGTGGTCTTGCTCATGTGCAGGGTTTCGGCAGCTTTGGTGAAACTACCCGCCTCGACCACCCGGGCAAAGGCCTGCATCGCATCGAACCGGTCCATACCCGCCCCTCGATTGTTTGGGTTTTGCAAACAGTGAACGCCAAGCTTGCGCGTTTATCGCGGCTCTGCAAATACCTAAAGTCAGCCCATCAACCACTGATGGAGTCAGCCCCATGTCCAAGCGCGATGTAGTTTTTCCACCCGCCCGCCACGCCCTGTACGAGCGTCACCGTTACTCGCCGGCGATTCGCTCCAACGGTTTCCTGTTTGTCTCAGGACAAGTCGGCAGTCGCGAGGACGGTTCGCCCGAAGCGGATCTGCGCGATCAGGTGCGCACGGCTTTCAACAACCTCAACGCGATCCTCGCTGCGGCCGGTTGCAGCTTCGATGATGCGGTGGATGTCACCGTGTTCATGGTCGACCCGCATTCGACGTTCGAAACCATCTGGAGCGTGGTGCCGGAGTTCTGGGGCGAAGCGCCGTTTCCGACGGTGACGGCTGTCGGCGTGACCTGGCTCGCGGGTTTCGATTTCGAGATCACGGTGATTGCCAAACTGCCGGAAGCGGCTTGACCGGTACAGCACACAGACAGACACAACGCGCCGGCAGGGAGGCTGGCCAATCTCCTCGCGAATGCGTATAACCTCGCCGTTTCGTCTACCCTGACGTGGCGCGCCGCTCTGTAGCGGCAGCCCTTCGAATGTTGACGCTTACGAAACGGAGAATTCTATGTTCAAGCGTACCCTCGCCCTCACCGCCGGCCTGGCCCTGTCCTTTTCTGCCCTGATGACGCAAGCCGCTGATGTCCTGCGCGTCAGCGCGATTCCCGACGAAGCGCCGACCGAACTGCTGCGCAAGTTCGAACCGCTGGGCGCCTATCTTGAACAGCAGTTGGGCATGAAGGTGCAGTTCGTCCCGGTCGCCGACTACCCGGCGGTGGTTGAAGCCCTGGCCACCGATCGCCTCGACATGGCCTGGCTCGGCGGTTTCACTTTCGTGCAGGCCCGCTTGAAGACCGACGCCACCACCCCAGTGATCCCGCTGGTGCAGCGTGAACAGGATGCGCAGTTCACCAGCAAATTCATCACCGCCGACCCGAACGTAAAAAGCCTCGCCGACCTCAAGGGCAAGACCTTCGCCTTCGGTTCGGTGTCGTCCACCTCGGGCAGCCTGATGCCGCGTTACTTCATGTTGAAGAACGACGGCATCAAACCTGAAGCCTATTTCAGTCGTGTCGCCTACTCCGGCGCGCATGACGCCACCGTTGCCTGGGTGCAGGCCGGCAAGGTCGATGCCGGTGTGTTGAACGCCAGCGTCTGGCAGAAACTGGTCGATGCCGGCAAGGTCGACACCACCAAGGTCAAGGTCTTCGCCACCACCCCGACCTACTTCGATTACAACTGGACCGTGCGCGGCACCCTCGACAAGGCACTGGCAGCGAAGATCAAGAAAGCCTTCCTCGATCTGGACCCGGCCAATCCTGAGCAGAAGAAGATCCTTGATCTGCAAGCCGCCAGTCGCTTCATCGACACCAAGCCCGAGAACTACAAGGGCATCGAGGAAGCCGCCCGCGCCGCCGAACTGCTGAAATGACCCTACGCCTCACCCAGGGCAGCCTGCGCCATGCCAATGGCGTCGATGCCCTTCGCAATATTGATGTGCAGATTGGTGTCGGCGAACAGGTCGCGATCATCGGCCCGTCCGGCGCCGGCAAATCGAGCCTGCTCAATTTGTTGGCGACGGCGCTAAAACCCAGCAGCGGTGACATCGAAGTGCTCGGCGAACGCGCCTGGCACTTGTCGGCGCGCCAGCGTCAGCGCCTGCGTGCGCGCATCGGCCTGGTGCATCAGGCGCCGCCGATTCCGCCGCGTCAGCGGGTGATCACGGCGGTGCTGGCCGGCAAGCTTGGCCAGTGGAGTCTGGGTAAAAGTCTATTGAATCTGCTGCATCCGCTGGATGTCGCAGGCGCCCGCGCGGCGTTGGCGCGGCTGGATCTGGGCGACAAACTGTTCGCCCATTGCCAGCAGTTGTCCGGCGGGCAGTTGCAGCGCGTCGGCATTGCGCGAGTGCTGTATCAAGCGCCAGAAATATTGCTTGCCGACGAGCCGGTGTCAGCGATGGACCCGGTGCTCGCCGGCCACACGTTGTCGATCCTGTCGCGCCACGCCCGTGAGCACAACGTCACGCTGGTGGCGAGCCTGCACGCGGTGGATCTGGCATTGGCGCACTTTCCACGGATCATCGGCTTGCGCGACGGGCAGATTCTGTTCGATTGCCCTTCTGATCAGGTCAGCCGCGACAAGCTCGATGCGCTGTACGCCAATGAACAACTGCAATCGCCAGCACCGGCGGTCGCGCCTTTGATTGTGCAGATTCCGCGATGCTGAAAGCTGACTCACCGGACCCGGCGGCGTGGCCGCGATTGTTGCTGACGCTGCTGGCGCTGGCCCTGTTGTGGCCGGGCATTCAGCTCCGTGAGCTGGACCTGGGCGTGTTGTTTCAGGCCGATAGTCAGCACGAAATGGGCCGTTTCGTTTCGGCGTTCTGGCCGCCGGCGCACGATCAAGCGTTCCTGCAATTACTTTTCAAAGCGACCCTGCAAACCCTGGCAATTGCCACGGCGGGCATGGCCCTGGCCCTGCTGCTGGCGGTGCCGGCAAGCCTGATCGCCAGCCGCGCGCTGTCCCTCTCGGCGGCGTCACGGGGCGGCGTGCCGAGCCTGCCCGGGCGCTTGCTGCGCTGGCCGGTTCGCGGCTTGCTGATTTTTCTGCGCAGCGTGCCGGAAATCGTCTGGGCGCTGTTGTTTGTGCGCGCGGTCGGCCTCGGCCCGGCGGCAGGCGTGCTGGCCATCGCCATCACTTACAGCGGCATGCTCGGCAAGGTCTACGCGGAGATTTTCGAATCCACCGACCAGCGCCCGGCGCACGCGTTGTTGCAGGCCGGCAGCGGGCGATTGGCGGCGTTTGCCTACGGCACGCTGCCGAATGTCGCCGCCGACCTGCTCTCGTACACGGTGTATCGCTGGGAGTGCGCGATCCGTGCCTCGGTGGTGATGGGCTTTGTCGGTGCCGGTGGGCTGGGGCAACAGATCGACCTGTCGATCCGCATGTTTGCCGGCGGTGAAGTCGCCAGCATGTTGCTGACGTTCCTGCTGCTGGTGCTGTGCGCCGACCAACTCAGCCGCTTACTGCGCTGGAGGCTGACATGAGGCGCGTGATCAATCTGCTGCTGATCGTCGCCATCGCGCTCTCGGTAGTCGCATCTTTCGCTTATCTGGAACTGGACCTCGCCGAACTGGGCAGCGCCAACAGCCTCAAGCAAATGGGGAGTTATGTGCAGCGCTTTCTCAGCCCTGACTTAAGCGCCGGCTACCTGAAAGCCATCGCCCACGGCTCACTGGAAACCCTGGCCATGTCCGCGCTGGGCACCTTGCTCGCGGCATTGTTCGGCATCGTCCTCGCGCTGCCCGCTGCAGGGCGTTTCGGGTGGCCGCTGCAAAGTGCGGCGCGTCTGCTGCTCAACGGCTTGCGGGCGATTCCGGAGCTGGTCTGGGCGGCGCTGATGGTGCTCGCGGCCGGGCTCGGCCCCAACGCCGGCACTCTCGCCCTCGCCTTGCACACCACCGGCGTGCTCGGTCGGCTGTTCGCCGAAGCCTTGGAAAACACTCCGCCACAACCCGCCGAGGCGATTCGCTTGCAGGGCGGCAATCCGATTCTGGCGTTCTGCTACGGCACCTTGCCGAACCTCGCCCCGCAACTGCTCGCCTACTGCCTGTATCGCTGGGAAAACAACATCCGCATGGCCAGCGTGCTGGGTTTCGTCGGTGCTGGCGGCCTGGGCCAGATGCTGTATGTCAGCCTGAGCCTGTTCCAGGAAGCGCAGGCCAGCACGGTGATTCTGGCGATGCTGTTGCTGGTGTTTCTGGTCGACTGGCTGAGTGCCTGGAGCCGGCAGCGTTGGGTCAAAGCGTAGGCCCAGTGGATATTCGCCAAAAGCTGATTATGCTTCAGGAAACCTTGCAGCCCTGCGAGGCGGTCAGACTGTGCAAGCTTCACGCTAGAGCAACGGCGGCAGATGCCAACGGGCCAGAGTGCGACAGGCAGTAACGGGGGACTCCGGCCTACAACAATAAGCACGACGGAGAACACCCATGGCCACAATCGACACAGCATCCACCGGCACACCGCCCCGCAGCGGCGGCATCACCAGGGAGGAGCGCAAGGTCATCTTCGCTTCCTCGCTGGGCACGGTTTTCGAGTGGTACGACTTTTACCTCTACGGCTCACTGGCGGCGATCATCGCCAAGCACTTCTTCGCCGGTGTCAACGAAACCACTGCATTCATCTTTGCCCTGCTGGCGTTCGCCGCCGGGTTCGCAGTGCGGCCGTTCGGCGCGATCGTCTTCGGGCGACTCGGCGACATGATCGGGCGCAAGCACACATTCTTGATCACCATCGTGATCATGGGGGTGTCGACGGCGATTGTCGGTCTGCTGCCCGGCTATGCGACCATCGGCGTTGCCGCACCGGTCATCCTGATCACCCTGCGTCTGCTGCAAGGTCTGGCGCTGGGCGGGGAATACGGCGGGGCCGCGACCTACGTGGCCGAGCATGCACCACGCAACCGGCGCGGCTTTTTCACTTCGTGGATTCAAACCACCGCCACCCTCGGTCTGTTCATGTCGCTGCTGGTGATTCTCGCCTGCCGCACGGCGCTGGGCACCGAAGCGTTCGAGGCGTGGGGCTGGCGGATTCCGTTTCTGCTGTCGATCATTCTGCTGGCCGTGTCGGTGTACATCCGCCTGCAACTGAGCGAGTCACCGGTGTTCCAGAAAATGAAGGACGAAGGCAAGGCCTCGAAGGCGCCGCTGACCGAATCCTTTGCGCGCTGGGACAACCTCAAAGTGGTGATCATGTCGCTGCTTGGCGGTACCGCCGGGCAAGCGGTGGTCTGGTACACCGGGCAGTTCTATGCGCTGTTCTTCTTGCTGCAAACCCTGAAGATCGACGCGCAGACCGCCAACCTGCTGATCGCCGGCTCGCTGTTGATCGGCACACCGTTCTTCGTGATTTTCGGCAGCCTGTCCGATCGCATCGGGCGCAAGCCGATCATCATGGCCGGATGCCTACTGGCGGCACTGACCTACTTTCCTATCTTTCATGCGCTGACCCAGTACGGCAACCCGGACGTGTTCGTCGCCCAGGAAAAAAATCCGGTCAAGGTCATCGCCAGTCCCGAGCAGTGCTCGTTCCAGTTCGATCCGGTGGGCAAGGCCAAATTCACCAGTTCCTGCGACCTGGCGAAAACCCTGTTGGCGAAACGCGCAATCCCGTACGAGAACGTCGCCGCCGAACCGAACACGGTCGCGCAGGTGCGCATCGGTGACCGCGTCGTCGAGAGCTTCGAAGGCAGCGCCCTCCCCGCCGCCGACTTCAAGACCCGCAACGACGCCTTCACCGCCAACCTCGCCGCGGCGCTGAAAGATGCCGGTTACCCGGAAAAAGCCGACCCGGCGAAAATCAACTACCCGATGATGCTCCTCCTGCTGACCGTGCTGGTGATCTACGTGACCATGGTGTATGGCCCGATCGCCGCGTGGCTGGTCGAACTGTTCCCGACGCGCATCCGCTACACCTCGATGTCGCTGCCCTACCACATCGGCAACGGCTGGTTCGGTGGCTTCCTGCCGACCGTGGCGTTCGCCATGGTCGCGGCCACCGGCGATATCTACTACGGGCTGTGGTACCCGATCGTGATTGCAGTCGCGACGGCGATACTCGGCACGTTCTTCCTCCCGGAAACCAAGGACCGAGACATTCTCAAGGACTGAAAATCGCCGCTGTGCCCTCTCCTGCGGGAGAGGGCCGTGGCCCTGAAAAAATTCGAACGTCTGGCGCCGCGCTGTCTCCAATGTGAACACCCACAGGAGGCCAGCGCCATGAACCCCAACGACGACAAAACCCCCAACGCCCCGCCCACCGATGCCAGCGGCAAACCGGTGAACGTGGTCGAACGCGACCTGCAGGACCGCGACGGCAAAACCGAAGGCGTGGACAAGGTCATCACGCCTTCCTCCACTCGGGTCAAAGAACAGGAGGCCGAAGAATTGCAGCGTAAGGTCGACGAGATCGAGCGCAAGGTGGCGGACGGCAACTGAGTGCAGCGTGGCTGTGGCCGCTGCTTTGAGCGGCGGCTGTCAGTCCAATGACCGAAAGCTGATTTCCTACAGAATCGAACTACACCCCTGATCGACTTCACGTGCATCACAAGCGAAGCGTCTGACAGATTTGAATCGTCTGTTTGGAGATGATGAGTCCCTCGTCTTGCCAGTGACGACAACGAGCCCACATCCCCTTTAGACTGCTTCACATTGATCATGGAGGTCATGATGAGCGCTGAACTTTCACTTATCGTTTCAGACTTCGAAACCGAAGAAGAGGCTGCGAGCTATGACCGTTGGTATCGGGCCAAGGTACAAGCCGCACTTGATGATCCACGCCCGCCTGTTCCGCACGACGAGGCAATGGTGCTGCTAGGCCAGATGCTGGAAGAGAGGCGCAAGAATCGACGCGCTGCCGGTTAACTGGAGCAAACCGGCTCTTGGAGATCTGGCTGACATCATCGAATACGTTGAACAACGCAACACTGTCGCTTCAGTTGCACTGCACCAAAAGCTCAGCGCGGCAGCGCGAAGGCTTTCCTGGATACCGCATGGTTTCCGCTCCGGCCGAATACCGGGCACTCGCGAAATGGTCATTAACTCGAATTATTTACTGGTCTATCGGGTGACAGACCAGATCAATATTCTGACCGTATTGCACGCCCGTAAAAAATATCCATACCACTCATAAAAAAAGGCGGCCAACCGGCCGCCCAAACGTACTACACGAGAGTCCTTTTACAACGTCAGCTGACCACGCTCCTCCTCGGTCAGCTGCTGCTTCGCCTGTTCATCCAGCGCCCCGGCGCCGAGTACCTGCACCGGGCTGTCCGGGTTGTAGCCCGTCGTCGGCGCTCGGCTGGCACCATCGCGCGTTGGTGCCAGTTGCTCATTGCCGAAGCTGAGCACCTGCACAGTGAACACCGAGGCCTGGTTCTGCCGCGCCGCCGCCTGTTGCTGACGGGCGACGTCTTCCGCAGCTTGGGTCGCCGAGGTAGCTGCCGAACTGGCCGAGGTGATTGCGCCGGTGTTGACCGCCGACACCACTGACACGCCGGTCGCCTTGCCTTGCACGGAAATGTTCGCGGCGTTGACCACCGTCAGCGCGGCGATGTTGACGTTGCCGGAGACGCGAATCCCCGCCTCGCCGGCATCGATGGTACCCAGTGGCGCGATCAGGTCGATGTTGCCCGGTGCCACCTCGGCGATCGGGTTGAGCGTGGCGATACCGGCGCCAGTGCTCGGCACCGACGGCGACAGCGTGACGTTGCCCCAAGTGTCGTACACACGTTTTGGCGGTGTGTAGACCACGGTGGTTTTCGAGCCGCGACCGGCGTTGATGTCGCCCTCGGCGGACCAGCCGAGAATCGAGCCGCCGAAGGTGGTCATGATCCGGCTCTGACCGAGCAGAATGCTGCCCTGCGAGTACAACTGAATGTCGCCCGAGCCCTGGGTGATGATCCCCGCTGTCGACGGCGGCGCCGCGCCTTCGATGCCAAACACCTGGCCACCGCCCGGCGTGAGCATCTGAATGTCGCCGCCAAACAGCGTCTTGACCCCGGCGCCGCCGTACAGGGTGATATCGCCGTCGTAGCGAATCGGATTGCCGGCCACATCGGTGGTCGGGAACAGCGCCGCAATGGCGTTGCGACCGCGCAGGTAACTGCCGGTGCGCGGGCCATCGGCATCGGTGTATTCCAGGCCGCCGGCGCGCAGTTCGGCGAAGTACACCTGGCGGGCGAAGATCGCCTGCTCGGTACTCGGCAGTGTGGCGTAGAAGGCTTGCGCCTGTTCGTCGCTACCCTTGAAGCCATAACCCAGGCTCAGCCAGCTCTGCAGTTCTTCGACGTAGGTCTTGACCACTTTGCCCGGTTGCGCGCTGAGGGCCACAGCGGAGTCCGCGACGTTTTGCGGGTTCAGGTACCGCGCGATGAAGCGTGAATACTCCGGCCCCTGCACGCCCGCGCCTGCTTGCAGCACAACACTGGCGCCCGGTCGGTTATCGCCTGCGGCAATCGGCCCGAGGCTAGTCACACTGGCGCGGTCCTCCATGAGAATGTTGCGCCCGGCATTGATGTCCAGCAGGCCGGGACCGGCGATGTCAAAGCTGCTGTAAAGAATGTCGCGCCCCGCTGAGACCCGTGACACATCCCGGGGATCGTTATGGATGAACAGATTACCGGTAGACGTCGCCGCATTGGCGCCGCTGCCAATGTCATCGGCCACGGTCGATGGCTGGCCGAGGAAAGTGCCGGAGGCGACAATGTCGCGCCCTGCCAGCATCCACACCGGGCCGGCGGCTTCGTACCAGGTCTGGTTCGACGGTGAAAAGCTCAGCGTCTCGCCACTGCGAACACCGACCAGATCACCACTCAACGCATAGAAACGCGCCGGCGCCTGCACTGCGCTGGAGGAGGAATACGTGTCTGCACCGAAGGCAAACAGCGAGTAACGCAGATTTTTATTGGCCTGCGTGCCATCGCTGCTGTAGTTGCTCACAAGTGGCCTGCCGGAGGTACTGCTGGCAAAACCGTTGAAGGCTGGAGCAAACGGTGTAGCAATGGCCGACAACTTCGCCCCGGACTGATTGATGGCATAACCGCCGGCATAGATCGAGTCACCGGCCAGCAGCTCCAACTGCCCTCGGTTGGACGGCGCCAACAGCAGCGAATATGCGAGCAATGGATAGGCGCTCGCCTGATTGTAGGCGGCGGACGGGCCGGCATAGATCGAACCCTGTGCCGCGACTGCGCGCAGGATCGACGGATAGACAAAGCGGCCATCCGTCGGCGCCGTGTTGCTGCCGGTGACCAATTGGCCGTTGTAGAACTCGGCCATCTGGGTGCTCGGCGCGAGATTGCCGCCAGCGGAAAACAGCTCGATGGCGGTGTGATCGGTCCACAGCGAAAAACTGCTCAAGCCGCCGCCGGCATGCTCGACGCCGTCACGATCGGTGAACGGCGCGGAGTTCTGCAAGCGCACCCGACCTGGATCCGCCGCGCCGCCCAGCACCAGATCGCCGCGTGTGCTCAAACGCATCCCCGAGTCGCCAGGGATCAGCGCCAGGCCTCCGCCGGCATTGCCAACCGTTGCCGTGAACGGATCGTAGGCACGTACTTCGCGCGGGTCCTGCAGGGCGGCTGACGCGCCGTACTGCAAGTTGATGCCGCCCAGCGCGGCACTGTTCATCTCGGCCGCACCGCGCAGATTGATCAATGCGCCTTGCAGGTCATGGCGCGGTACCGAAATGCCGTTCTGCCCTGCCCGAGCCTGCAACGATGGGTTGAGCGTACCGCCGATGCGAATGTCCATGTCGCCGCCGCCGGTCAGTTGCAGGCTGCCGTCGCTGGCGACTCGCCCGGTACTGCCCACCGCCACGATCAAGCCCTGACTGCGCGGATTGAACTGCGTGTCGCCGAGCGTCTTGAGCATGCCGGCATCGCCACCGGCGCGCAGGCTGATATTGCCGCCACCCAGCGTGCCAAATCCGGTGAAGCCCACCAGATAAGGCCCGGTGTCGACACTTTGATCCGGCAGCGGTTGGGTCGCATAGCTGCCGAAATTGATCCACCACGCAGTGGGCACGTCAGCGTTGCCACTGCCCTGGCGCCACAGCCAGTTGCCCACCGAGACACTGGCGACCTGTTCGCGAAGGTCGGCTTGCGAGTTGACGGCGCGACGGCCAACCGTATCGCCGGAAAGCGACCCGCCGGCATGGACAGTGAGATTGCCGCCAAGCGTCGGATACCAGGCCTGGTAGAGACTGTCGGCACCGCCATCCACCCACTTTTCATAGTCGGCGCCGCCGCTGCCCAATACGCTGCCGTTGTCGGTCAGGCGGCCGCGCGGCTGATTGAAACGCGGATCGACATCGCTGGCCTGGGTGCCGGCGGTGTACACACCGAACGGCGAGTCCATGCTCAGATTGCCGGCCGCCAGCAGGTCGAGATCGCCAGTGCCGGTGCGCAGCACGCTGAACATCTGCGTGGGCGGAGAAACCGTGAGGCCGCCCTTGTTGGGGGTGCAGGACGCAGGGTCGGCGTCGCACCAGAACATCTCGTCATCGGGGACGGGCGTCCCGGCCGGCATGCCGGCGATGTTGTCCGGGGCCCAGAGGAACTTGGCCGGTGCGATGCAGGCGCCCGGCAGGATATCGCACAGGTACAGGTCGTCGGCGCTGGCCACATCGCCCGCCGGGTAACCCATAGGGTTGCCCTCAGCCCAGACAGTATCGAGTTGTTTCTCGACCACTTTCAAACCGTAATGGGTGTCGGCCAGACGCAGATCACCGTCGCTGGTCAACGGTTTCACCGCGCGGGTATCGGCCGCCGCCAGATCGGCGCCGGCCACCACGCGCATCGACCACGAGGCACTGCCCGATGGCAACAGGCTCGCCACCGCCCAGTTGCTGCCCTGCTGGGTGGCGTTACTGTAACCACGCAGCTCGATAAACGCAGTGCCGTCGGCCAGGACCACGTCGGTCATCGACGGAATCAGCGACCCGCGCAACAGCGCCAGGGCGCCGCTCAACTTGACGCCGACGGTGGTGTTGTCGGCACCCAGCGCGCCGGGCAGTGGCACACCTTTGGGCCAGAGCATCGCTTGCAGCGCCGTGGCGTTGCTCAAGCGAGTGCCGGCGCCCAGGCGGCTGCCGGCAGGCAGACTGACGCTGTCGCGCAGCAAGGTGCCGGCGGCGTACAACAAATTGCCCAACGCATCGTGGATCGCACCCGCCAGCACGGTTCCGGCGCTGATTGTGTAAGCCTCGGCCAGCGTCCCGTCAGTGGGCAGCACTGTGCCGCTGGCTAACGTGCTGGCCTGAATCGGCAGGTCGTAGTTCAGTGTCGTGCCCGAGGGAAATTGCGTACCTTCGGCCAGAGTCACGCCGCTGCCGGGCACGATCAGGTCGCCGCCAAACGGCTGTACCCCCGGCAGCAGTTTCCAGCCGGCGTCATCGACCGTTTCCGGCGGCGGCGCGAAACCGTCGTTGAGACTGCCGGGGATCTCGAGATTGCCACCGGCGCGCATGACCAGGCGGCCGGATTCGCCGGAGCCGTAAGCCGCGGTCTTCTGCGTGTGCGGATTGAGGCTCGCATAGCGATAACGTGACAGGTCGATATCACCCTCAACCAGCAGGTCGCCATCGCTGCGGTTGCTGACGATCTCGACCCCCGGACGCAGATGGAACGCATCGGCATAGGTGGAATTGTTCAGGCCGGCGAGTTTGCGTTGCAGCAGATCCGAGTTGGCCAGCGCGGCATCAATGAAGTAGGTGCTGTCGACATCGATGCGATCGAACAGCGCCTGATCGATCACTTGATATGGCCGGCCACTGGCGGCCGGATCAACGCCGTCGCGGGCATCGCTGTAGCGGCGCACACCGTTGAGACCGATGGAGCGTGCGCCTTGCACGGTCAGCGTACCGCTGGCGTCGATGGCGATGTCGTTGCTGCCCAGACGCGGCGCATTGAGTTCAAGCGTGCCGCGCGGCAGACCATCGTTCTGTCCTCGCAG
This sequence comes from Pseudomonas sp. RIT-PI-o, assembly GCF_001297215.1. NCBI lineage: Bacteria > Pseudomonadati > Pseudomonadota > Gammaproteobacteria > Pseudomonadales > Pseudomonadaceae > Pseudomonas > Pseudomonas sp. RIT-PI-o. Next base: position 158,235 of record NZ_LHPA01000018.1, read on the forward strand.
ATTGCCGACCGGCGCATCGGTGCCGTGGCGCAGATCGATACGGGCACCGGAGGCGAGAGTCAGCATGCCTTCCCCGGCGTTGAGTTCGACCATGGCGCGGTTCGGTGCGTCGATGATCTTGCCGTAGCTGTCGACCCGCAGCACCCGGCCGTGAGCATCGAGCAGCGCATTGCCGGCGACTGTCAGACCGTTTTTCGCCGACAGACGAATGTTGCCGACCCGCTCGCCACTGGCGTCAATCACGCCGGCCACGGTGAGGCTGCCATTGTCCACTGAGACATTGACCTCACCGGCCCTGAGTCCATCGCCAATCAGCAGATCACCTTGCTTGAGCTGGAAGCTACGGCTGCCGAACACTTTGCCGGCATTCAAGCGCTGGTTGAGCGCGGCGAATTGCTCGCTCAGCTCGCCGCCCAGGTTTTGCGCCCGGATATCCACGCCGCCGGCCTTGTACGGCACCAGCGTGCCGCCGGCGTCGTAATAACCGCCGCTGGCGCCAAGGATCTCGCCTTGCAGGTCGACTACCCCGGCGTCGGCCGCCAGCGCCACTGCGCTGAGGCTGCCCGCCTGATGGTTCTGCGCCGACAGATCGATTCGCGAGCCAGCGGCCTGGCGGATATTGCCGTTGTGGCTGAACAACGCCACATCACCGCCCCAGCTGTATTTGTTGACATCGTTGAAGACCAACGTGCGACCGGCCAGATCCAGCCCTGCGTTGCTGGTCAGCGTCAGGTCGTCCTCTGCCTTGACTGTCAATTTGCCGCTGGCCAAAGCGATGCGCCCATCGATCACGACATTGCGCGCCGCGAGCGTCAGCTCGGCGCCCAGCGCATCGGCCGATGCCTGGCCGCCGCTACCGGTCAGGAGCAGATCGTTGCCGGCCTTGAAAGCGTTGACCGAAGCCGCTTCGCCCGTGAGCAAAGGCGTGCGCAGGGTCAGATTGCCGCCGCTGTAGGCGTAGCCGTTGACCGGGTCGTACGCGCCCTGTTGCTGATACACCGCGAGGCTGCCCTTATGGTTGGCGGTGATGCGCTCGCTGGCGCTCAGGTTGACGTTGGCAAACCCCAGCGCAAGGCGATCGTTCTGATCAAGGCCGCTGGCTTGCGGGTTCGGGCCGTAACCGAATTCGATGCGCTGCGCCTGAATGTCCAGTGTGCCTGCCCCGGTGCCAGCCCCCAGGCTGACGACACTGCCGGGACGCTGCGGGGCGCCGTTCCAGGTGAGCCGGGCAGTACGGAGGGTGGCCACGTCAGTAGCCTCGCCCTGACCGTAAATGGCCGGCGTGGTCAGAATCAGATTCTGCAATCGGCTCTGGCCGGTCTGCCGGTCCAGCGTATCGAGGGACAGACTGCCGAAGAAATTGAAAGCGTCGCGGGCGGTCAGGCTCAGGGTTTCCAGTGCGGGAGCGCCGTACTGCGTGTCGCCCTGCAGCAGCCGGTCGAGCACGTTCTGACTGAGGGTCAGCCCCGCCGGCACGCGCTCGCCCGCTGCGGCCAGCGCCTGGGCACTGCCGGCATTCACATTGCCCACGGCCAGGGTCAGGTGGCGGGTGCCGAAGCGTACCGACTCGCCGAGTTCGAACTGTTTGTCAGTGGCGGCGGTGATACTACCGGCCGAATACAGCAGCGCCGGCGCCTTGCACACCTGCGCCAGGCAAGTGCCGATGCGAATGGTCCCGGCCGCCGTGCTGTCGTTCACTTCCGGCGCAAGGACATTGGTCCAGCCGTTGGACGCGAGCAACAGGCTCGCCGCGCCCGGCTGATAGATATAGCCGGCCGAAGAGTCGTACGACACCTCACCACGGCCGAGCGTGTTGATCCCGGCGCCGGCTTCCACCGTGATGCCACCGCGCGCTGTGTTGGTCCGCAAGACCACCTCGGGGGCCGACAGAATCGCCCCTTCGCGCAAGGTGATCGCCGACATCGCGCCCTCGAACGAGATGATATTGCCAGCCGTGGCGTACTGCACGGTTGGCTGTGCACCGAGGGTCAAGCGCCCGGCATTGAGTCTGTTCAGGGTCTCGGCATACAACGACACGCCGCTGAAACCGGCGCTGCGCTGGTGTCCGGCACCGAGCACTTCAATCTCGTCGGCGCCGCCGCGAACCACCGCGCCACCGGTCATCCCGCCTGCGGTCGGCTTGAACAGGACCTGGCCATTGAAATCCACGGCACTGTCGCGCTCGCCGCCCTGAAGCAATAGCAGGTTGAGGGTTTTGCCGTCCATCGGCGCCAGCGCTCGCGGCACGCCACGCCGCGCGGCGTCACTGCGCACGAAGTCGGTGAAGCTGGTTTCGTTGTACTGCGAATAACGGCGCAGTACGTCGGCCGAAGTGATGATGAGCTGGCTGGCGATACTGTCGCGCACGCCGGTGTTGGCAATCGACATCTGCCCGGCACTGCTCCATGAGCCGTTGCGCATTTGCTGCGCGGCGCCCGTGAGACTTTGCGCAACCTGACCATTGACCTCGACCCGAAACGCGCCGGGCAACAAGGCAAAGGTCGAGGGCAGCAGCGTGTAAGTACCAGCCGCCAGGCCCGGCACGCCGACGCCAATCGTCACCTGCTGGCCAATACGCGGATCGACCGCACCAGCCTCACCCAGCATCGGCGCGTAGGCGCTCTGGTTGCCCGGCACGATCGCATAGACCGGGTTGCTGGCCAGCCCCGGCAGACTGAAAGTGCCGTCGGCGGCATTGCGCACCAGTGGGTTGAAACGGGCATCGGTGGAACCGCCGCGTCCCGAGACAAACCCGGCGCCGCGCAGATCACCACCACCGGACAGATCGATAACCGCGCCGCTCTGCACATCGACATATTGCGATTTCAGCGTGACGCCTGCGGGCCCACCGGCGATGCCCTGCAACACCACCGACGCGCCGTCATAGCGATAGTCGATGCCATCGGTGGTGCCGCCATAAGGCATGAGCAGACCGGCGCCGCTGACCGATGTGACACTGCCCGGCAGCAGGTTCAGCTCGCGGGTCTTGGTGAAAATATCATCGCCCAGGCTGATCGCGCCAAGTGGTGCGCGTAGCGTGCCGCCCTGCTCTATGTGGCCGGCGATCAGCGACAGGCTGCCAAACACCGAGTAAGGCAGCGCGACCGGTGCCGGCCCGTTCTGAGCGACGCGCAGGGTGTGCACCGGGTCGTCAGTGCCGTCCTGATAGCCGACGCGCACTTCGGCGGTAACGCCGCTGGCGGGATAGATCTGCGCTGCCGTGAGATTCAAGTCGCCCGCCGTCCACAACTGCGTTTTGCTTTTGTCGGCCGGCGCGAGGAAACGCAGGTCGCCACGGCTGTCCAGCGCCACCTGTTCGAAGCCGCGTCGGCTGACCTCGCTGGCCGGCGCATTCAATTGCGCGATCGAGCCCTTGGCGCCGAAAGACAGGCTGTTGGCCACATCGAGCAAATCCGCCGACGCTGTGAATTGCGCGGACGACAACGCCGGGGTCGGGCTGTTGAGCACTTGCGGACGAATCGAACCGGGGATGGAAAAATACGTGCCGATGCCGGAGAGGCGAATGTACGGCGCCGTCAGATTGATACGCGAGGCGTCCGGCGAATTCTCTGCCAGCGACAACGCGCCGGCATACACATTCAGGCTCTGCTTCATGTGTAGATCGACATCGCCATCGAATGACAACAGGCCGTTGCTGAACAGACTCAGATTGTCGAAACCGCCGGACATCAAGCGGTCGGCGCTCAGACGTGCCTGGCCATAGTGCAAGCCGTCATCGGCAGCGCCTGGCTGCAAATCATTCGGCAACAACGCGGCCTGCGCTTGCTGACCGATGACGATTTCACGCGGACGGCGCACCGTGTTCTGCGCTGCCGACAGCAGGTACAGCGGCGTATCCAGCGCAATCTCCAACTGCCCGCCTGCAGCCGTTGCACCACCCGCCGCAGCCTGAAGCTGCCCATCGATGTACAGACCGTTGTAGGAACTCAGACTGATCCGGCCACCGTCGCTGGCGACTCGGGTCTGACCTTGCCCCACGACATCGATCACAGCCTCGGTGCCGCTCGCCTCCAGCCGCGCGCCCTCGCGCACGATGATGTAGGCATCCGCCGCCGTCGCCGTGGCCTGTTGCGCATTGATCTCGCCGCCAATGACGATGCTGCCGCCCTTGTCGACCTTGCCGTAGGTACGCCCCAGCACATCGCTGGCCGTAGCCGATCGACCGGCAACATCGAGCACTGCCTGTTCACCGATCCAGATCGAGCGATCATGAGCCTGCGGGCCAAGGTTGTCGCCGAAGGTTGCCGGGTTGATCGCGGCAAACTGCTGCTGGCGAATGTCGATGGAACCGCCCCAGGCATTCAGTTCGCCGTTGACGGTGATTTGCCCGCCGCCGCGCAGGTCGATGCGCTGGCCGGGGTCGACAGTGATCCGCGAGCGCTGGCCCAGCGTCAGGGTGCTGGTAGTCGGGTCGATCAACCCGATCCGGCTGGCGCCGGCCTGCAAGGCAAGACTGGCGCCCGCGCGCTGGGTCAGCACGCCCTCGAGCGGATCCTGCTGGTACAAGTCCGGGGTCCACAATTGCAGTGCCGAGCGCGGATCGGCACCGCTGGCCTGGCTGGCAGCCGCCTGGGCAAAGCGGTACACCGGCATCGTTACATCGATCGCCGCACCGTCGGCAAGGTCCAGCCCCTTCAGGCCGATGACGCTGTAAGCGGCGAAACCTTTATTGAACAGATTCGAATTCAATTGCAGCGTGTCATCGGCCAGCGCCTGGTCGGTCTGGCCGATCAGCACTTTGCCGGCCTGAATCGTCAAGGTGCCACCGCCCGTCACGCCATAACCACGAATGTCGCCGTCGAGACGCAGATGCGTGGCGCCCGGCGCGGTAATGGCGTTGGACTCCAGCGTCACATCCCCGCCCTTGCCGCCGCGTGTCTTGCCGTTGACCAACACCGCACCGCCGGAAGACGCGTCGAGCAGGCTGCCGCTGCCGATCTCGATATCACCACTGCTGCGAATCGCGACGCGGCCAGCGTTCACATAGGCCAGGCTGGCGCTGTCATCCGGGTTGGTGCGCAGGTTGCTCCACAGCCCGCGGGTGTCGAGGCGCACGCCGTCGCCGAGCGAAACTCGCGTCGGCTTGCCCGCTTGCGCGGTGATCAGCGTGTCGGTGCGGGTGGTCGACAACAGTTGATTGAGCACGTTGCCCAGTTGCAGGCTGCCGCCGCGCGCGGTCAGGTCGGCGTTGACCTGCACATCCGGCGCGTACAGGGTGATGTCGCCACCGGCATCCACGCTGAGTGCATCGTTGACCTCGATGCGGTCTCTCGCAGCAATTTTCACTGCCCCCGGACGCCAGCTGTCGAGCTGCGCGGTGTCGAGATACAACCTGCCCTGGCGCGCCTCGGCAACCGCCCCGGCAAGTCCGGTATCACCGGCATCGACCGGGCGCTCGCCGCCGAGCTGCACCTGATCGAGCAACGGGTTGAGGCTGTACAACAAGCCCCCGGCCGACGCGATATACGCCGGGTCATAACTGCCGACGATCAATTGCCCACGCCGGGCCAGCGCGGTCTGGCTCTGCGCGTAGCCATCGATGACCGCACGCGGTGCCTGGGTCTGGCGCTCGCCCTGATAGACCTCACCGAGCATCTGCCCCTCAAGCACGGCATTACCGGTGGCAATCACCAACTGACCGGCATCGCGGCCCACGGTGTAGCCGGATTCCCGACGACTGCCCGGCGCAATCAACGGGCTGTAGTAATAGTGGCTTTGGCCCCAGCGTGCGCTGCTGTCCTCGTAGCCTTTGTACAACCCGGTGTAGAGCAGGTCTCCCGGTGCGCCGGACACCTCGTACAACTTGCCATCCGCGCCGCGCAGCCAGCTCTGGCGAATCTCGCCGCTTTGCACATCGAGCGTGCCGCCCGACAGATTGATCAGCGAACCTTTCTCGGTGACCACATCATTGCCAGCGAAGCTCAGCGTACCGCCCTGCGCCATCCACTCGCCGATGCCATGACCCTGGGTGCCAAGGTAGCCGCCCACTTCGAGCAATCCGCCCGCCGTGTACCAGCGATCCGTGGCATAACCATTGGTGCCGGCCGGCACATGCACCAGTTCACGCACGTCGACCCAGATATCGTTGCTGTTGAGCGCACCTTTTTCCCGATTGACCGACGCATCACGCTGCTCGTTGCCTTGCACGTTGATCTTGATGCTGTTGTTTTCCATCGCGACTTTCACGCCAATGGCCCCCGACACATCGATCATCGCGCCGTCGCGCACCACGCTGCGACGCCCCGCCGTCACCGCGACCTGACCACCGGTCGCGAGGGTGATCGAACCCTGCTGGAACTCGACGCTGCCGCCACTCTGAATGTCGATGCGCGACTGATCGCTGCGGATTCTGTTGTTGGCGTTGACCCCGGTCAGCGCCGCCTGATGCTGGCTGTCGAGCGCCGTCAGGTCGCTGCTGTCGAGCAGAATGGCCGTGGCACTGCCCTGCCCCAGCGTGACACTGCCGGTGCTGTCACTTGCCGGGTTGAGCCAATGCACGGTGCCGCGCGTGGCCACCGAAGTGCTGGCCAGCGCCACGCCGTTTTGCTGCACGTCATGCCCGGTCAGGGTGATGTCGCCGGTTGCTGCCTGAATCAAGCCCTGGTTACTGACTTTGCCGGCGGCGGAATCGGCGTTGAAGCCGGGAACCACCTCGTTACCGAACGTCGTGGAAAAACCGTTGCCCTCGGTACCCGAGCCTTTGCGGATATAAAAACGATCGCCCGCGCCAAGCACGGTCTGGCCTTTGGCGGTGCTGATGCTGCCGTCGTTCTGCACTTCGTTGCCGAGCAGCAAGGCATAGCCGCCGGCATCGGTGGACTTGCCGGGCTTGTGGGTTGCAATCGTGGCGCCGCGCTCCACCAGTACCTTGCCAGCGGCGTCGGTGAAGGTCGGTTGACTGGCGCTGCTGTCGACATACAGCCCACGCTCGCTAAATTGAATGTCGGTGATATTGGCAGCGGCGGCGACCAGATTGCGTACGTTGACCTGGCTGCTGCCGCTGAAAACGATGCCGTTGCGGTTGATCAGCATCACCGTGCCGTCGCCCTTGATCTGGCCCTGAATCTGACTCGCCCGCGCCGTCGGATCGTTGACCCGGTTCAGAACCGCCCAATTCGCCTGCTGGGCAAATTCGACGGTGGTGTTACGGCCGACGTTGAAGGTTTCCCAATTGAGAATCGCCTTGTCCGCCGTCTGCTCGATACGCACTTGGGTCTTGCCATCAGCCTGGGTCTGCTGCGGGCCTTTGGCGTTCTGCCAACCCTGCGTCAGGCTGTTGTCGACCTTCAGACCGCCGTCGCCGAGACCGTCCGGGACGAACTGCACCGAACCCAACGCAGTCGCCCGACCGGCCGCCTGCGCAGCCTGTTGTGCGGCGATCGCGGCCACCGTGTTGTTCAACGTCTGAATCGAGCGTTGCAACTGCTGAGTGGCTTTCTGCTGCTGTGCCAGCGGCGGCGCCATGCCCGGCAACCCGCCCGCATTCGGTCGCGCCGCTGCGCTTTGCTGGGCGGCACCCTTGGCGGCAAACCAGCCCGAGCTGAATGCCGTTTGTGCGTGCGCGCTGCCAGCCACCAGACACAACGCCACAGCCTGCGCCAGCGGCTTGAGCAGCCACAGCGCCGGGTCAGCGGTTTCTCGTTGGGACGAGGGGGCGTTGTTACGACGACGGGACGGGCGAGCAAGCATCACGACAAGATCCTTTTCTGATAAGCCGCAGATCGGCAACAACCTGCTGTCAGGACGTAGGCGGTTGTCGCCGGCCACGACCGAACAGATGTCACACAAACTTCATGAATGAGGAGTAACGGCGCCCCACGGCAAAAAAAATGGCAGCCCGAAAACGGGCTGCCATTCGTGTTGCCGGGTGAAACCGCAGGCTTATGGGCGGCCGATGGCGTTGCACACGCTGGCGTTGTTGATGTCCAGCTTGTTGCCCGAAGTGTTGCTGACGAAGTTGGCGGTAATCGCGTTCTTCCAGTTAGTTGGCACGATGCTGAAGCCGTGCGCGAGGGTTGCGGCGGCGTTGCCCGGCACGCTGTAGTGAGTGGTCAGGAACGCTTTGACGTCAGCGGCCACAGTCGCATCCTTGTAGCACTGACCCAGGATCAGGTTGGTGTAGGCGGAGATCGGGTAACCGCTGGCCGGGTTGGCGACCACCGGAGCCCACTGCTCAGGTTTGGTCGGATCAGTCGGCAGAGCGGCGGTCGACAGCGCCGCCGTTACGTTGGCCTGAGTTGGCTGTACGCCGTTGACGCGAGCGACCACCGCGTTGTTGGCGGCGGCAACACCGTCCGGACCGACATAACCGAGCGAACCGTCAACCAGGTTTACGGTTGGCGCTACGTTGGCGGTATCGGCAACGCCTACCCAGTTCGAAGGCAATGCAGAACCGGCTGGCAGGCGCGCATTGGTGAACGTCGAGTTGGTGGCGAACTTGGTTGGGCAGATCGACGCCAGGTGACGGCTGAAGATTTCCGTGGTGCCGCTGGAAGTGCTGCGGTAAACGATGCGGATCGGCGTGGTGTCAGCGGTGCCGAGCAATTGACCCCAAGTGGTCTTGGTGCCGGAGAACGCGTCGCACAGTTGCGCGCTGGTCAGGTTCAAAGCGGTCTGACCGGACTTTTTGTATGGCACGGCAACCGAAGTGGCTACCGATGGCAGCTGGATCAGCGGGCCGTACGCAGTGCCGAAGTTGGTGGTGTAAGTGGTCAGCTCAGCGGTGCTCAGTACCGAATCGCTACCGGCGAAGTGCACGGTGCCGGTGGTGTTGAACAGTGCCGAGTTGTTGGTCAGGAAAGCGCTCTTGCCAGTGCCGCTACCGGTGCCCAGGTAGCTGAAGTTGGCTGGCAGGATGCTGTTGGCAGAACCTTTGTACAGCGCGGCAGGCAGCGTCGCGCCACCACCGGTAACGTTGGCGGCCATGGCCTGGGCGGAAGCCAGAGCGGCGACGGTCAGTGAGGCGGCGATCAGAGTGCGCTTGAACATGAAGAATCTCCTTTTCAACTTGGTTTGGAACACAGGTTTCGGAAGGCTTGCATGACACCGGGAGGTTCCACCGTGGTGGAGCCGCAGGGAGAAATTCGCAGCTTCCGGTGACAGATAAAGGAAAAAACCTCGGGAGCTGCGCGGGGATTTTTGTGCGGATTTCTCGGGTGTTTGCGGGGTATCGCAGGGCGTCTGGATCGCGGGTTTGGCTGAATCGGGCTGGAGCCGTTGGCGGGTGGTTGCAGATGACAGAATGGAGAACCCGAGGATGGTCGGATTGGCGCTCGGGTGGTGCTGAGGCTGGTGAAAAATATTTGAGTTTTTTCGTGTCGGGACTGGCGCTTTCGCGAGCAGGCTCGCTCCTACAGGGGAACGCTTTCCAAATTGTAGGAGTGAGCCTGCTCGCGATAGGGCCAGTCCAGCCACAACCGATTCTGCCTATTGCACAAGTTGGTTGATCTCAATAATCGGCAACAACACCGCCATCACAATCACCAGCACCACCCCGCCCATCACCACGATCATCAGCGGCTCGAGCAACGCGGTCATGCCCATCGCCCGTCGTTCGATATCCCGCGATAGGGTCTGCGCCGCGCGCTCGAGCATCGGCGGCAGCGTGCCAGTTTTCTCGCCGCTGGCGATCAGGTGAATCAGCACCGGCGGGAAAACATTCTCCACCCGCAACGCGGCGGCGAGGTTGACGCCTTCGCGCACTTTCGCCGTGGCCTCGCTGACGCTCAGGCTCAAGCGGTCGTTAGACAGGGTCTGCCGCGCCGCTTCCAGTGCGCGCAACAGCGGCACCCCCGCGCCGCCGAGAATTGCCAGCGTCGAGGCGAATCGCGCGGTGTTCAGGCCGAGAATGAAACGCCCGAACAGCGGCAATTTCAGCACCCGGTGATGCCAGCTCAAGCGCGCCGCCGGATTGCGCAAATACAGCCGCCAGCTCCAGAACGCCCCGGCCATCAGCGCCGCACACAACCAGCCCCAGGCGCGAATGAAATCACTGGCGGTCAGCATCGCCAGCGTCAGCCCCGGCAAATCCTGCCGCGCCTGGGAAAACGCGCTTACGACCTGCGGCACCACATAGCTGAGCAGGAAAATCACAATGCCGATCGACACCAGCCCGACCACGCCGGGATAGATGAACGCGGTAAGAATCTTGCCGCGCAGGTTGTTGCGTTCCTCGATGTAATCGGCCAGGCGTTCCATCACCTGGGCCAGATCGCCGGACTCTTCGCCGGCGGCAATCAGCGCGCGGTAGATCTCGGGGAAATCCCGTGGCCGCGACGCCAGCGATTCAGCCAGACGCATGCCGCTGCGCACATCGGCACGCACGGCGCTGAGGGTCTGGGCTATGTGTTTCTTCTCGGCCTGTTCGACCGTGGCACTCAGCGCGGCTTCCAGCGGCAGACTGGCGCCGAGCAGGCTCGCCAGTTGCCGCGTGGCCCAGGCGAGGTCGTTGTCGGAGAGTTTGGCGCTGAACAAACCACCCCCGCCCTGTCGGGCAACGTTGCTTTCTTCGTGCACCGACAATGCCGTCAAACCGCGCCCGCGCAAGGCACTGAACGCAGCACTCTGGCTGTCCGCCTCAAGGTGCCCGGACTCGATTTTTCCCGTGGCATCCGCCGCTTCAAAACGATAGCGATTCATCAGGCGTCCCGTGTCACACGAAGGATTTCTTCCGGCGCGGTGGCACCGCTGCGAATCCAGCGTTCACCGTCCTCGCGCAGGCTGAACATCCCCGCTTTCGACGCCGCCGCGCGCAAGGCCTGCTCCCCTGCCCCTTGGTGAATCAGCGTGCGGATGTCATCGTCGATGCAGAACAATTCGTGGATGCCGGTGCGGCCGCTGTAACCGGTGTGATTGCACGCTGCGCAGCCGACCGGACGCCAGGTGCCGGGCGTCGCCGGGTCTTCCTGTTTGCACTGATTGCACAGGCGTCGCACCAGGCGCTGCGCAAGCACGCCGAGCATCGATGACGCGAGCAAGAACGGCTCTACACCCATATCGATCAGGCGATTGACCGCCGACACCGCGTCGTTGGTGTGCAGCGTCGCCAGCACCAGATGCCCGGTGAGCGAGGCCTGCACGGCGATTTGTGCGGTTTCGAGGTCGCGGATCTCGCCGATCATGATGATGTCCGGGTCCTGGCGCAGAATCGCCCGCAGCGCGAGGGCAAAGGTCATGTCGATCTTGGCGTTGACCTGAATCTGGCTGATCCCCGGCAGGTCGTATTCCACCGGATCTTCTACGGTGAGGATGTTGCTGGTGCTCGCATCCAGACGCGCCAGCGCCGCGTAGAGGCTGGTGGTCTTGCCGCTGCCGGTCGGCCCGGTCACCAGCACGATGCCGTGGGGCTGGCGGATCAGGTGGTCGAGTCTGGCCAGCACCTGTGCGTCCATGCCGAGGGTTTCCAGCTGCAGGCGCCCGGCCTGTTTGTCGAGCAAGCGCATCACCACACGTTCGCCATGGCCGGTCGGCACTGTCGAGACGCGGATATCGATCGGCCGCCCCGCTACGCGCAACGCGATCCGCCCGTCCTGCGGCAGGCGTTTTTCGGCGATGTCGAGCTGGGCCATGATCTTGATCCGCGACACCAGCGCACCGTGCAACGCCTTGCGCGGCGAGACCACGTCACGCAGGGTGCCGTCGACGCGGTAGCGCACCACCGAATGGGTTTCGAACGGCTCGATATGAATGTCGCTGGCCTCGTCGCGCGCGGCCTGGGTGAGCAAGGCGTTGATCATGCGAATTACCGGCGCGCCGTCCTGGGTGTCGAGCAGGTCGGTGATTTCCGGCATGTCCTGCATCAGCCGATCGAGATCGACCTCGTTCTCGGCCGCGCCGACCACCGCCGCCGCACTGCCGGTGTCGGCGTAAGCGCTGGCGAGCAAACCGTCGAGCTCATCATCGCGCACCTGCTCGACCTGCGTCGCACCGAACTGCCGGCGCACTTCACTGATCGACCAACCGGGCGTCGACGGGCACACCGTCAGCACATCGTCACGCAGCAGAATCCGCTGCGCCTTGGCCCAGGCATAAGGCAATTTACTCACGAAACACTTCTCCCAAGGACCCACGGCTGCACCTCATCCGTGTGGCTAGGGAGCCCGAGCACTGAATTGCTAAGACCGAAGCAGAGCCCACCCCTCCCAAATGCCCACACCCCCCCTGTGGCGAGGGAGCTTGCTCCCGCTGGGCTGCGCAGCAGACCCAAACCCGGCAAACCGGTTTTTTCAGATACACCGAGCGCAGTGGACTTGCGGCGGCTTCGCCCCCGAGTGGGAGCAAGCCCCCTCGCCACAGTCAGCATTCGGCTCAGGGGCCCGAGCACTGAATTGCTAAGATCGAAGCAGAGCCCACCACTCCCAAACTCCAACACACCCCCTGTGGCGAGGGAGCTTGCTCCCGCTGGGCTGCGCAGCAGACCCAAACCCGGCAAACCGGTTTTTTCAGGTACACCGAGTGCAGCGAATTCGCGGCGGCTCCGCCCCCGAGCGGGAGCAAGCTCCCTCGCCACAGTCATCATTGGGCTCATAGTCGTGGGCCTGCTTCAATTGGCACCGCTTTGATCGTGGCGCGAGGACCTGAAGGTGGGACGCCCTCGGCCGCCGCGGGCAATTGCGGCGCTTGCATGTCCGGCATCGCCCAGCTGCGTTCCGGTTGCAAGCCGCCCTGGGCGCGGCGCATGAAGTCGTAGCGGTTGAGGGTGATGCTGCGCCCCGCTTCGCTGTCGCGGATGATGTACGGGCGCAGGAATACCATCAGGTTGGTCTTGGTGATGGCCCGGCGTTCGTTGCGAAACAGCGCGCCGAGTCCCGGAATCGTCGACAGCCACGGCACCGCGTCATTGCTCTGGCTGTAACCGTCCTGCAGCAACCCGCCGAGAACCATGATCTGCCCATCGTCGAGCAGAATGCTGGTGTCGATCGCACGTTTGTTGGTGACGATGCCCGCCGAGGTCACGCTGTTGGACGCGCGCTCATCAATGCTGCTGACCTCCTGGTAGATATCCAGCTTGACCGTGCCGCCCTCGGAAATCTGCGGGCGTACGTTGAGCTTGAGGCCGACCTCTTCGCGGGTCACGGTCTGGAACGGGTTGTTGCTGGTGCCCCCGCCGCCGGTGACGTAGCTGCCGCTGACAAACGGGATGGTCTGGCCGACAAATATGCTCGCCGCTTCGTTGTCCAGGGTCAGCAGGTTCGGCGTCGACAGCACGTTGGTGCCGCCCTTGCTCTTCAGCGCCCGGGCCAGCACTTTCAGGTCGAGAATCTTGCCGATGCCGGGAATGTCGACGGTGCCGTTGACGTAGCCGAGGTTCAAGCCCTGCGGCAGTACGTCGATGCTGTTCTTGGCACTCGTGTTGAGACCCGCGCCGCCGAGATTGGCGCCACCGATCACGCCTTTGCCGCCCAGATTGCCGGTCTGCCATTGCACACCGAATTCACTGGCATCGTCCTCGCCAACCTCAACGATCAAACTCTCGATCACCACTTGCGCACGGCGCTGGTCGAGCAAATCGATGACCTCGCGCAAGTTGCGATACAGCGGCTCCGGTGCGGAAATCAGCAGCGTGTTGGTGGTGGCATCCGCCTGAATCGTCACGCCACCAGCGCTGAAAGCCACGTTCTGTTCGCTACTCTGCGTCCCGCCATTGCTCGCCCCTCCGCCACTACCCTGCGCATAGCTGCCGCCAGTTCCGCCGCTGCCAGTCGTCGTTGAAGTGCCCGTGCTCGGCGTGCTGCTCTGGCCGTTCTGCCCGGCATTGCCGCCGGTGCTGCTGCCCATCGCGCTGAGCACCGATCGGGCCGCGTCGCTGCTGCCGCTGTCGCTCTCGCCGGTGAGCAAACCGCGCAACGCCTGCGCCAGTTTCGCCGCTTGCGCGTTGCGCAGATAAACCACATGCAGATTGCTCGGATTGCTCTGGGCGTTGTCGAGTTTGTAGATCAGGTTGCGCGCCAGCTCGGTGCGCTCGGGGCTGCCGGCGCGGATGATGATGGTGTTCGAGCGCGGGTCGCCAATCACCGCGATTTTCTGCGTCGGATCGTTACCCGGTGCGTCGAGCAAGTCAGCCACCATCGGCGCGATGTCGGCGGCAATGCCGTTCTGGATCTGCACCACATCGGTGTCGATCGCGCTTGGCGTGTCGATGCTCTCGATCAGTTGCGCAACGCGAGTAAGGTTCTCGGCGTAGTCGGTGATCACCACGGTGTTGTTGCCCGGATAGGCATTGATCGGATTGTTCGGCGAAACGATCGGGCGCAGCACCGGGATCAGGTTTACCGCGTTCTCGTATTGCAGGCGAAACGTGCGCGTGAGCATGCCGTTGCCGGCCGGTTTGTCGGCGCTATAGATCGGCCCGCCGAGCAGTTTCGCATCGGCCTCGGGAACCACCTGCGCAACGCCGCCGACATCGACCACGCTGAAGCCTTGCATACGCAACGCCGCGAGCAGCATGTCGTAAGCCTGCCGCGCCGGCACCTGACCTTCCGAGACCAGGGTCAGATTACCCTTGACCCGAGGATCAACGAGAAACTGCTGCCCGGTGGCACGCGACAGCGCACGCACCACCGCCTGAATATCCGCCTCGACGAAGTTCAGCGTCACCGGCTGCTCGCCCAACGGATTACGCGCGACCGAGCTGCTCGGCGCGCCACCGCTACTGCGCCCGCGCTGACTGATGTTGTGCAATTGCTTCGGCACCGGCCTCGCCTGGGCCTGCGCGCGCTCGCGATCAGCCACCGCATCGCCACTGCGCTGGGTGTTGGCCAGCGGCCTGCCGAGTTCACTGTCGACCAACAGCGGTGGCTGATTCTGCGGTGCCGTGGTGCTATTGCACGCGCTCAATGCCATCAGCAACAACGGCAGCGCCAGACGTGCCGGTTTGCAGCGTGACTCCTTCATGAAGCTTCCTTAGCGCCCTGCGCCTGATCCATGCGAACGGTGCCTGACAATGTGCCGGCGGTGACGTCGGTCGAGGCTTCATTTGCGCGCTGCAACTGTGCCTCGACCACCTGCAGAGAAAGTTGTGACGGCTGGCTGAGCAGCCAGTCCAGCAGCACATCGGCCGGCGCGGCGTCGACATTCAACTGCCACGCGCCGCCGTCTGCCGCTTGTAATTGGTAATGCCCGGCCAGCCCCGCCGCTTGCAGACTTTGCTCCAGCGACTCGCCAACGCTTTGCCCTTGCGGTCGCACATTGACGCTGCGCAACAGCACTTCCAGCGCCTCTGTTTGCGCGCGCAACTTGGGCGTTTCGCTCTGCCAAAAAGTGATCGTGGCCAACGGCGGCTTGACCAGCGTCAGCCAGATCAGCAGACCGACGAGCACCACGGCCATGCCGGCGACCATGCGTTTTTCACGCAGCGCCAACGGCTGCCAACGCGCCTGCAACTGGCTGCTGAAGCGCTGCCAGCGCGCACGGTAAATCGCCAGCGTCGCCCTACTCATCGTCTGCTCCGCTGTCATCGTCTTCGTTGGTGTTGGCGGTGGATTCATCGGTCGGGCGCAAGGTCCAGCCTTGGTCATCGGCAGTGACGCTGATGCCGGCCTGGGCCAAGGTGCTTTGCCAGTCCTTGTCGTTGCCGCCACGGCTTGCATCGCTGAGCAAGGCCAGCTGCAAGACGCCGTCGCGGTAAATCAGGCGCTCGACACTGCCGGCCATGAACGGCATGCCCGTGCCGGCCTGCAACACCAGCCGATTGAAATTCTGCGCCGGGTCATCGACCGCGCCTTTTTGCCGCTGCTCCAGTTGCTGACGCGCCTGTTGCAACGGGTTGAGAATCACCGGCAATTCCGGGAACGCCTGCTTCACCCGCTGACTCATCTGCGCCTTCAACTGCTGGCCCTGACGCGCTTCGCGAGCGGCGTACAGATTCAGCCCGACCACCCAGACTGCCACCGCCAAAGCCACACACCCGACTGCACGACCCCACCCGCGTTGCTCGCCGCCGGTTTGCTGCAGGCCACCGTGCAAACCCCAACCGGGCAAGGGACCGATCCAGCGCTGTGCTGATCCGGCTTCAAACGATGCCTCATCAACTTCGTCACCGAGCAACGGCTCAACCTGCGCACTGTTCAAACTCTCGCGCCGGAGCAAATGCCCGTCCGCCACACAAGCGACAACCCCCGGCAGCACCGGCAGGCTATACGGCGCCGGATACAAACCGCGCAGACTCAAACCCGCCTGCTTGAGCAGCGCAGCCAGACGCTGCAAGTGCTGCTGCGAGACCCAGGCGATTTGCACCTGACCGCTCGCATCGCGAGGGCTGTGGCCGATATGCATATGGTTGCTGTCGCCGAGCATCAATGCCTGCGCCGCGCACTGCACAGCGGCCGCGGTTTTGTTCGCAGGCAGCGGCGGCAGATCAATGCTGGCGAGCAGGCTGTCCGCCGGATGCAGAAAACACAGCAGCGGCGGTTGCTTTGGCCGTTGCCCCAACTGACTCAAGGTGAGCCGTTCCTCACGACTGACCTGCCCCTGACGATCCAGCCAGGCGCAGCTCACTTCGCTGTGCAACTCCAGCTCCGCCAGCGGCGGCAAAGCGACGCGCAACTGGCTCATGCGCCCACCCGCGACCAGATCACCTGCGGCAGCCGATCCTCACTGCGGTGCAGCAAAGCGTCGAGGCTGACCCGGCGCTGATCCCGTCGCGCCTCACCGCGCAAACGAAACCAGTCACTGGTGATGCCGACTTTGACATTGCTCATTTCCAGCTGCGGCATGCGCAAGCGGTTCACAAAATCGCCGCGATTGATAAACCAGCGCCCCGCGTCACGCTCGGCAATCAACGCCGTCGCCCGCTCCAGCGAAAGCCCCGGAACATACGCCGCCAGCACCTGCGCCGTAGCGGTATTGCCGTTGATCCACGTCGTCGCCGGAATTACCGTCACGTACGGCGCCAGTTGGCCGATCAGTGCATCGGTGACCCCTTCGACGCTGCGCAGATCATCGAGTGTGCGCAGCATCGGCACCTTCGGCGGTTGCGGTTTATGCGCGGCATCCGGCGAAGTCGCGCGGCCACTGTCGAAACCCGCTTTGCCGGTCGCGCCAATCTGCGCATTCAGCAAATACGGGTAACCAGCAATCACCCGCTCGCGAATGCGCTGACTGACAACGGCACTCACACCGGTCAACTCGCACAAGCGCTCGAACGCCTGCACCTGCGCCGCATCGATTCGCTCATTGGCCACCAGATTGCGCAGGTTGAACTTGCCCTGCTCATCCTCCAGCCGCCCGGCAAAACCCGCCGCCAGCAACGGCTGCGCCCAAGGCTGATCACGCTGGGTCAACGGATCACGCAGGCGCGCATCCCACAGCAACTGCCGGCTGATCTCCAGACCACCCTGCGCCACCCAACGCCCCTGCACCCGCTGCTGATCGGCCTCCAGCGCCCGGGTCGCCACGCTCTGCCGCGTCAGCATCCCCGCCGCAATTACCGCCACCACGGCGGCAATCAACAACGCGCTGATAATCGCCATGCCCCGTTGCTTCGCCCCGTTGAGCGAACCTGTGTTCACGGCCGGCCTTACAACTGCCAGGAACCGATATCGGCATTCACGCCATCGCCGTCAGGCTGGCCATCGGCGCCGAGGGAAAAGATATCGACCTCACCATTCGCGCCCGGGTTGAGGTACTGATAAGGCCGGCCCCACGGGTCATTCGGCAAACGCTCCAGATACGAACGCCAGTTGCTGTTCTTCGCATCCGCCGGCCGCTCGACCAGCACCTTCAGCCCCTGGTTCATGCTCGGGTAAGTGCCGTGATCGAGGCGATACAACTTCAACGCCTGCATCAACCCACCAATATCCTGCTTCGCCGCCGTCGCCCGCGCCTGATCCGGCCGGTCAAGCACCTTGGGCACCACCATCGCCGCCAGAATCCCCAGAATCACCACCACCACCATGATCTCGATCAAGGTAAAACCCTGCTGCCCACGCGGCATGCGCGGCGACTGACTGAGCGTTTTCAAAGGTGCGATATCCATCTCGACATTCCCTGGCTTGATCCGAATTCGACGCGCAGTGTTGCAAGAAGATATGTCAGGGATGTTGAAAATCCTCGGGTGTTTCCGTCGTCAAGCCGTCAAGGACGGGGGTTAGCGTCGAGGGCTGGATTTTGGTTTTGGGCCATGTATGCACGCGCGAACGCGAGAGGAAGGATTCACCCTGATTGAAGTGCTGGTGGCACTGGCGATCATCGCCGTGGCCATGTCAGCGGCCGTGCGCGTGGCCGGGTTGATGACGCAGAGTAATGGGGTGTTGCGGGATAGATCGATTGCGCTGATTGCGGCGCAGAGTCGGATGGCTGAGTTGCGTCTGGAGGGCCGGTTGCCGACTGGGATGAAGGCTGTTGAATGTGATCAAGGAAGATTGTTGTTGCGCTGTGAACAGGTGATCGCCAGCGCAGAGAATGGACGGCTGCTCAAGGTTGGAATCCAAGTATTCGACCGCAACCAGGATGCGCCGCCGCTGGCCAGACTGGAGACCTTATTGTCACGGCCGGGAAGCCCCTCACCCTAGCCCTCTCCCGAGGGAGAGGGAACCGATTCGGGGATGTTCGAGAGATACGCCGACCTGAACGCATCGCTCTGAATCCAGCATCGCTGAAGCCCAGCAAAGCCATAGTCGCTAAGGTCTTCCAGGTCGATGTACAACAAAAGACACCTCGGTCGGCCCCCTCCCAGAAGAAACATTTCCAGATACTGAGACAGGCCAGAAGCCATCATTGCCCTGACAATGCTATCGTCCCCTCCTTTTTCAAATTTCTGACAGATTATGAATAGCACCAAATCCTCAATCCGGGCGGCTGCACCCGCGTCAGGCATCCCTGAATCAATGGATACCTGACATGCCCAAGACATCGCAGAACGCGAGATTAAAAAAGTTGCTGGCTGTGAGCGAGGCCAGTGTTGAAAGCGCCGAATCCAAGACCGACCTATTGAACGTGATCCAAGACTTCGCCTCGTACAGTGGCCCGCTCGAATTCGATCGAACACGCTCATGGTGGTTTTTCGGCACTGGCCTGTTATTGATCGCGAGCACTGTGGCCCTCTACTGGTTTGAGAACACCTACAGCGTCGTTTATTTTTTTTACCGGCTGCAACTTGATCCCGACTTTTTCGCCATGGCGCCTAGTTTGCTCGGCCTGGTGATTGTCGTTTGGAGTCTGGCATGGATGAAATCCAAATCTGGTCGCTTGCCTTCGCTCAGCAGCAGAATTGCTCAACTGTCGTCCTTCTTTCACAACGGTTTGATCTGCCTGGAAGAAGATTCGGACCGAACCCTCAACAGGCTGGATGCGCAATTTGGTGATTACAGCCGGGGCAACTACAGCCGCAGTTTGGTTGAATCGATTCAGGGCGTATTCACCGGCACGCTGCGCAAAATCCCGTACACGTACCGCCAGTTGCACTACGTCAACAGACGCAAGGTGCACACCACGGTGACCGACAAAGATGGAAACAAAAGAACGGAGACGCGCGTGGTGTACGACCACTACGACCGATACAGCCTGGTCATCGACTTTCCATGGGTGACCGGTATATCCGTCAGATCTGATGATCAGTCAGAGAACGACTATGCGTGGCCCATGGACACGGCTTCTCTGGATTTCAACAAAGCATTCCGGTTGACGGGCCAGAGCGAGATGCTTTGTGCAAAATTCATCAAGCCATCCACAGTGCTGCACTTGCTGAAGCTATTCGACATTCTCCATCGTCCCAACCTGGAGTTCTCCGACAACGGAAAACTCTGCCTCAGCTTTGCAAACAACGACCTGTTCACGTTCAGTACGGAGTATTCGCTGACTTCACCCAACGAGTTTTACGCAGAAATTGACGCCGGTATCGAACTGCCGCGCCTGATGTCTGTGCTCCAATGGAGCCATGAACTCAGTGAGCTGCACGATGACAACTTCAGCTCCCTCCCCCCTGTAAACCGCCAAGAGAAATAAGCATGGACATTGCACTCATCCTCGTCGCTGTTATCGCTTTAGTCATCGTCATAGTGGGCTTCAGCATCTACAACGGCATCATCGGGGGCCACAACCGAGTACAACGCGCCTGGTCGGACGTTCTCGTTTACGAACGGCAGAAGACCAAAGTGCTCGACCAGCTTCAAAAGGTACTTGGAGACTTTATGGTTTATGAAGCCAGTCTCCTTGAAAAAATCACCGGCCTGCGCAGCGCGATCAACGCCCTCCCCGCCGGCGCAAACGGCAATGCCCTCGCGACCGTTGAAACCGCCTCGCGGGAGCTGATGGGTGGCTTGCGCATCGCTTTCGAGGCCTACCCTGACCTGAAAGCATCAGAAGCGGCGAACAACATGATGCGTGAAATTGCCGAACAACAAGAGAACGTCGGCGCAGCCATCACCATCTACAACCGCAACGTCGAGCTGTTCAACAACTCCATCGAAATGTTCCCAGGCTCGGTGGTCAATGGCCTGCTCAACAAGAAAACTCGCGTAACACCGTTCTCCGATACCGAAGCTTCGCAAGGTTTCTCTTACACCCCGAATATCTAAACCCGCGTCATGCGTCGAACCCATCACCCATCAGGGTGATGGTCGATCACCTCGCTTCTTGTTAGACCGACCCTAATTTTGCCAAGCGCAATGCCGAAAGCAGAAAAAGGTGGGGATCTCGGCCTAGTCCACGACTCTGTAATCAGCACAAATCCCTGTGGGAGCGAGCCTGCTCGCGATAGCGCCAGCCCAAACAACCAATCAACCCGCTGGCGCCCCCGCACATCACAACTCGAGAATTTTGCCCGCAAGAGCAAGTCGCGTAGGCTGCTGCTTTTGCACAAACAATATGCACCCGCAAGGACGCACAGGACTGCCCATGAACACGACACAAGACTGGCTGGCTCGGTTGGCACGCAATCAAGGACAGCTTTCCCATTATGAAAACTATCGGCGCAACGAGGCGCTGGAGATACTCGCTCACTTCAATAACACCGGCACATGGGCAGACGTGAGCAATCACTCCAACGGTTTCGTCCGGGAAGTCGCTGTGCGAGAACTGTGCAGGCAACCATCCCCCGAAGCATTAGCCGTGTTGATCGAACGTCTGAACGATTGGGTCCCTCAGGTTCGCGACTTGGCAGCGGATGGCCTGAAGCACTACCTGTCACCAGCTCACACCCAGGCATGGTTATCAGCACTGGAACCCTTGATGGCATTGGCAGCGCAACGCCGGGTCGACCACGCCCAGACACTGTCGGCGGTCCGAGCGATGCTGCAATCGGTGGACTGCTGGGATGAGGTCTACGCCGACTTCTTGAATCGCCAGGGCAAAGCCGCGCGCTACCTGTTTACGCTTTTGCTTGAAGCCCCCGAGACTGCCGAAACGCTGATACGCAGCGCGTTGGCTCATCGCGAGTTGACCGTACGGTTGATGGCGGTGTCGGCGAGCCTGACACTGCCGGCGACGCAGAGTCTGCCGTTGCTCCTTGAAGCCATGTCTCACCCCGGTGCCAAAATCCGCGTACGCGTGCTTTATGCGCTGCTGCCGCTGCTCGTCGATCCGAAACCTGTACTGCGCGAAACTTTGTTGGATGTTTCACCGGCGGTCCGCAATCTCGCGCTATGGGCTGCGGCTCGTAACGAAGTTGATGCGCGCGCAGTCCTCACCCAGCGCTTAAGCCAGCCTCTACCCACGGCAAAACAACATTGGCTGGGCGTGATTGGCCTCGCCGCAGAACTGGCGGTGGAGTTGCCAGAGCGATGGCATACACCTGCGCTGCGCTCGAGCTATGTGACCGTGCGCCAAGCCGCAACACGCCTGCTTCGCGATGATCAACTGTCTGAGCTGTTCGAGGCGCTTGATGATCCTTCGGACAAAGTATTTGCGGTGGTGATTGCGAAACTGGACAAAATACCGTGGTCCGTATTGAACATCAGATTGACGGCCAAACTTGATCAAGACTGGCATGAGCTTACGTCGAAACGGCGCAGCACCATTTTCCGGCTTGCTCCGACGTGGCAACAACTCGGCTACTTGCTGAAACGCCTCGACACCGGGCACGCCGGTCAAACCTATTGGCTCGGCCAAATCGATGCGTGGTGTGACAGGCAGTACCTCGCTTTCGATCCGATAACTCCCAAGACCGATCGCGCCGCATGGCAAGAAAAGCTTCGTGAATTAAAGGCAAACGGGCAGATCCGCTCGGGTGCGCGGTAGTCATGACTGGTTTTTTTCGAGCTACAAGTCAGTTGAAGGAACTGTGAAATCAAAGCTTCGATCCTTGTACTTGTCGCACTTTATTGCATGGGTATCAGCGCTGCGTTTGCCCATGATTTACAGACGCCAAGCGACATTCACGGGCCAGCCCGCATCGTCGTCGGTGAGCGTTTGGCTGCGGCCAAATCCAAGCTCGTCAAACAAGGATGGAAGCCAACGCGAATGCACACCACCGACGGTTATGAATACAGTGGCGTGGAGAGGGAGCTGGCTGCACGCAACTACTTCGAACTGGACACCTGCTCGTTTGATAGCTCGCGCTGCATCTTGTACTACTCGAAGAAAGGCTCATGCCTGCGCGTCGATACGATAGGTGAGCAGTTCAAAGACATGACAGTCACGCGATGGACCCGTGAATGTCCTGAAGCGGCTCAATAATCACGTAAAACTAAACCGACCCGCTCCCACAGGTTTCAGCGACAATCTCCGTGACCAACGCAGAACCCTGTGGGAGCCAGCCTGCTGGCGATAGCGGATTATCAGGCAGCAGAAACAGCGCATCTGCCATCGCTGCCAGCCCTACTCCACATCAACCCGGCAATTCCAAATTATCTAGCGCCCGATTCACCGCCAGCTCCCCCAACATGATCAGTTGAGCAACCCCCAACAACGCCCGCCGCTGGGGCGCTGGCAGCAAACTGGAAATGTCCTGAGCAATCGTCTTCGCCGAAGCAAGCGTTTCACTCGCATCAGCCAGCAGTTCTTCATTCTTGGTATCCGCCGTCACCGCATACATCCCTCGCGCCTTACGCGGCGGAGGCAGGAGATTGTTTGGCGACAGGTAATGATTGAGCGCGCGATCGGCGGCTTCGTGGAGCTTGTTTGAATCGAGGGATTCGTAGGGAGACGTAGGATCGGTTTCGGGTGGGTTGGGGGTTGGTTTGATCATGGTGAAGCTCCTTGATGACTGGAGCCGCCACCGTTCGCGGTCAAACAAACAGGGTGGCAGCTGTACGCGGGTTGACCGACCGGACATCAAGGAATCCGGCACACCCGAAGGTGTCCCACGCACAGCCACCGCAACAGAATTTCAGACAATGCCTGAACAGGTGCAGAACGCTGGCGCGCCTTGATATTGGGCGGACGGTCAAATCCGATCGCTGATTTGTCAGCGACCGCACCACAATAGAACCCGCCCCCAAGGCACACAAGCCGGCGGATTCTGGCGTAGCTGTAGGCAAAGGCGCAAGGATATGTAGCCTGAGAACGTCACTGGAGATGTCTTTTTAAACGTTTGTGTTTATGGCGCCACGTTGGGCGGGACAGGTGCGTCCCGGATGGACCCGTCGAACCGATTTTCAAGCATGCAAAAAGGCAGCTTTTGGCCAGAATCAGCCTACCGCTTCGAACAAAGTTCGGCTGTGCTTCTCTCGCAGACACCATCTCGTAGGACCATCTACCGAAAACGCTTGGAAATTCAACCGGCGCTTGCCCCGACGCTGATTATCAAGCGTTTCTGTACGAATTTGAGGGTAGGGTCTATTGTTTCCTGAGAAAGCTCTAGGCATTCAAGATGTAAGTATTCGATGGTGCCACGAGTCATAAAGGGGCAACGAAGTTTAATCTCGGCATGATGAAGCAGAACAGCCTGGAGGCAACCAAGTGACGTCAACGACATTAGTAGTGCGAACGAATCCTTTGGGCGACACAACTGCAGAAAACGACGAAAAAATGCTTTCCAATGCCTTCATTGAAACTCCCGATTTTCGTACTTTAGTAGAATCCGATGACAGAACTGTCGTAGTTGGCAGGCGAGGTACCGGCAAAAGCGCGCTATTCATTAACTTAAAAAAGCACTGGATCAAGGACAAAAAGGTAATAACACTTACCTTTTCTCCAGAAGACACCGAGATCATTGGCTTCAGATCACTCCTAAAGCCGTTCTCCAACTCGTTCGTATTATCTAGAGCAGCGACTAAATTGTTATGGCGCTATGCAATTTTAATGGAAATCGCCAGCTATATATCCAAACACTACAAGCTTGCCGAACTTGTCGCTAAAGAAGAAGCGCTTAGAGAGCATGTCGCACGATGGAATGACTCACAAACACCATTTTTAACTAAGTGCAGAAGGATTGCAAAAGCCTTTTTATCAGTGGACTCACCCGAAGAAGCGATCGGAGACTTACCATTCAACTTAGATCTAAGTACAGTGGAAGATCTTGTATTGAAGATTTTGCAACGAACTGACCGACGAGTCGTTATATTGATGGATAGACTTGATGAAGGCTATGAATCAGATGCTGTTGGCATCGGAATTATTGCTGGACTAGCTTATGCCGCTGTAGAGCTTAATCAGAAATCAACACTCATTAGACCTATAATATTTTTGCGTGACAACGTATTCAGAGCTCTAGCGAAGGAGGATCCCGACTACTCTAGAAACTTAGAAGGCCAGGTAATACGCCTGCACTGGGACTGGCCGCTTCTGTTGCAACTAGCAGCTACAAGGATGAAGCTGAGTTTCAAGGTCGACATTGAGAAGGATCAACGAGTTTGGGACCGGTGTACAGCAGGCGAGTTGCAGGGTCGAGAAGGTTTCAAAAAATGTCTTCAATTTACGTTGTATCGCCCTAGAGACCTACTCTCGTTACTTAATGAGTCGTTCTTTTGCTCATTTAGACACGGACGCAACACCGCTATACTGGACGACTTAGAATATGCTGCAAAGTCAATCTCAGTGGCGAGACTTGAAGATTTATGGAAAGAGTACCAAAAAATATTCCCACCTATACAGTCAGTCACGAGCGCTTTTAAAAATTCGGAACCAGAATTATCCGTGATGGCAGCCTTGGCCAAGATTGATCTGGCAACTGAGTCATTAGAAGATAGCGATGACCAAGCCTCACTAGCAGAGGCACGTTTACTAGGATCAACGGGGTTGCTGCAATCACTATACAGTATCGGCTTCATCGGTTTACACGATCAAAACCTTTCCTCATATTCGTTTTGTCATGATGGGCGTACTCCAGATAAAGGATTTGAAAGCGCCGATAGAATTCTGGTCCATCCCTGCTATTGGCTTGGTTTGAACCTAAGTCGAAACGCACTATCTCCGGAAGAAGCAGAAGAAATAAATGATGAGTACGACATCAAAATTGATTCGCTAAATCCGAAAATCAGAAACACAAAAATCGGCCAAATTGTTTCGCAGCTTGATAAAATCCCGCTAGGGCGCGAAGGTGATCGTGATTTTGAATTATGGTGTCTGGAGGCATTGAAGGTGATTTTCGCCGCCCATCTGCTTGGGTTACAACTACATCCGAACGGTGCTGCTGTTCAACGTAGAGATATCATAGGCACGAACCGCGGCAAATCGGACTTTTGGAGCCGCGTACTACTTGACTATAAAAGTAGGAATGTAGTCTTCGACGCAAAAAACTACCAAGAACTAGGGCCAGACGAATATCGACAATTACAGTCCTATCTTACCGGTTCGTATGGAAAGCTTGGATTTATTATTAACAGGGACGACAGTGAAAACCTCATTACTGGAAAAGATCTCGACTGGACGAAGGAGATGCATGCCTCTCATCAATGCTTGATAATTAAGCTGCCCGCCAAGTTTATCAGCAAGCTACTTCAAAAACTAAGAAGCCCTGAAAAGCACGATGTAGTGGATCGCCAAATGTGGAATCTACTTACAACTTATGAAACCAATTATCTTGGTCTAAAAAGCACAAGGGCTCGTAAAAAGCCCACTAGCGTTAAACGAGCGTGAACATATTTACATCCTAATATTATCATTTCCTCGAACTTAAGAACGTCCGCTATTTACCAATAGCCTCTGCGGACGTCAACACTCGGCTACATTCGACTTGAAGCGGACTCTTTTCTTCGTTATCCCGAAAAACCCGACGCTGCCCCGGCGAGCAGCGATTGGGCTTTTTCATTCACTTACTTATCGTTGGCTCGGCCAAAATAAGTAGACTCACATCTG
Source organism: Pseudomonas sp. RIT-PI-o (assembly GCF_001297215.1). NCBI lineage: Bacteria > Pseudomonadati > Pseudomonadota > Gammaproteobacteria > Pseudomonadales > Pseudomonadaceae > Pseudomonas > Pseudomonas sp. RIT-PI-o. The sequence continues at coordinate 184,428 of NZ_LHPA01000018.1, forward strand.
GATGTAAGACTGCTTCTTATCCGGCCCTCTCCATCTGCCTCTTTATCGACCAGTCCCATTTCTTTTAATTTACTTGTTCTGCGCCCTACCATTTGATGGGTGGTGTCAATGAGTGCAGAAATCTCGCCTGCCCTCATATCTCTTTGCTCCTCGTTGAGTGCACTAATTATGTCGAGTTCTATTGGCTCCAGCATAATATCTTTGTCTAAGAGAGCAACTTCTTCTCTAAAATCATCCGACAAGTTTGCGACAGAACAAAGACCTTCTTGACAATCGGGACAGCGCCATTTAAAAAATTCAAATTTTTCCCTATTGTCCATGGAGTGACACATGCCACAAGTGTTGCATCTGATCGTTTGGTTGCTTGACAAAAACTGATGAACTGCCCGAGTATATTCAAAGCAGCGCTGTTGAAAATAATGTCTAAAAGGGCGCCCTTCTGGATACCCCCAACTCATGCGCTCGCTTTCACAAAGCCCCAAGAAAAATGAATACGCAATAACTTCACGATTATCTTTCGCGCGCATTTTCTTATAGCGAGAAACAAAAAAATTCGATTCTAACGATGAAAGCATGTCCTCCAGCCCAGGACTTACAGTAAAATGACTCGTCGGCGGATTTTGACCTAGATCCTTAAAGTAGTCACCACCTACTTCTTTAGATATTATCCTGCGCTTAACATCTTTTGCTTCGTTAATTAGGCAAGCAAGTAACTGGCTTTGATTATGCCTGTCCAGCTTATTCTCAAAAGGCTCAAGGGCGTACCGATTTAAGCGATCGAAATATTTGGATATTGTGTTTTCATAATACTTTCTAGATGCTAGGCGAATCGACGCACCAGTGATTTTTTGACCTTTTGAGATTCTATCTAAGTAAAGTAAATGTAGAAGATGCCCCATTATTCTGGGTACGTTAAAAGACGCCTGAAACATCAGCCTCATCATGTCTTCACGAGTTATCTCTGAGGAAAATTCGAAATAACTTGCAAGATCAACTCCGAAGACTTTGAATCGTGTATCCAACAGCCTGGACGCATATGATGACGCAGAACGTTCCATCTCCTGCACCTCAGTAGCTTCGTAAAGGTCCGAAAAATCTAGGCTAATAGTGTCAGACTTACCAGGATCGATTTTTCCGTAGTAAACCCTTCCAGGATAACCTGCAACTTTGAGCTTAACTGCTTCATTACTGGAGTTATTCAGCGGTGAGAGAACGACATCAACAAATAACCTTTGATCGACAAAACTCAACTCTGAAAAATCATCAAAAAATGCAACTAGCCGGACTAGCCCCGCACCGGAGATCAGACTCTGTATATCTTCTATTATTTCAGAGAACGGAAAAGATTTGAGTACGACATCGGAATATTCATTATACACATCACTATCATCAAGCGTTTTGTCGAAATCACTCAGTGATTCTGTTAGATCAGCTGAAGCTTCGGCTCCAGTGACGGAAGCCTTGCCGCTAACTTTTGCAGCTTTATCTCGCTTCAAAGATGTTTCTTGCTGCTTTTTTAGTCGCAATTGATGCGTTATTTTTTGCAACACCGGAATCTCATGAAGCTCTAGTTTTGCACTTTTTATCCGATCCCTTAAATTAGCTAGACTAGAAAGTAGTTCTTCATAATTGCGTCGAACACCCGTCCATCGATCCCACAAAGAAAGCTTTTCGCACACGGCGCCTATTTCCTTGAGCATTTCTCCGATCACTTTGCCGAGCATTACCTTCCTCAGCATATGAGACCGATAGGCCACAGCAGATATGCCGTTTGATGTTAAATCATCTGGCGACATTTCAATAGTATCTAGCACGTCATATAGCGATTTAACATCTATATAGATAGATATAATATCTTTCCTTTCCCGCATTGCGGACTGCGCGCGAGCAAAAACTGTACTCTTGCCGGTGCCTTTTCGCCCCAAAAGAAAAGTCGTATTACTAGATAACACTGACTGTAATACCGCATCCCCTGGGAGTGGGTCAACATAGAGTTGATCTACGGGCTTTGCTCCGGTTTCGCTTTCGAAATCCCGCAGCTCTGCACGACGATATTGGCGTAAGGACTCTGCAATTTTTGAAAACTTATCCAATTCCATTTTATATTCCATTATAACCAAAGCGATTTTCACTAAAGCCATGGATACGAACCGTGTCGACCGCTGGCATTATGCGTTTTATACAAGATCAATCGTATTTAGATTACTTCATTCGGTCCCACTAGCTGAAGCGACTGTCGTTATAGTGAGATTGGGACGTGGCCGATTGAGCAACAAAATCGAGGTTTTGACAAGTCTGCTTTTAGCGGAAGGCGGACAAACATTGTTGTGCTTTTAGATGAGAGCAAGCGCCGAGACTAATTTTTTTGCTTTTCTCCACCCTACAATTCCGGCCGGATCAACCGCGGCAAAACCACTCCCTCCCTCAACTTCTCAACCCCCAACCTCACCCTCTCCCCACCCCGCTCAATCACGTGT
>NZ_LHPA01000049.1:0-724 GCF_001297215.1 Pseudomonas sp. RIT-PI-o
CCTCCTCGCCACGCACAGATCGCCCACACCGGAATGACCCGGCCAGCGACCCAAAGCACCGCGGACGGCCCCCCGATCCCGTCCCCGGCGGCCCCGGCCACCCACAAGCAAACCCCGGTAACCGTCACCCTGTCGAACGGCTCGACCATCACCATTGCGGCCGGCGAAACCGTCGGCACCGTCAACGTGCCGACTGCGGCCAATGACGTCTACAACAATGGCAGCACTGTCAGCACCACCATCACCGGGGCTACCGGCGGCAACTTCGAAAAACTGGTGCCGAACCCGACGCCAGCCGTCACTACCATCACCGACTCGGTCGACAACACCGGCCTGATCCTGACCGCCACCAACAACATCGTCGAAGGCGGCCAGATCACTTACACCGCGACCCTGACCAACCCGGCGCAAACCCCGGTTACCGTCACCCTGTCCAACGGCTCGACCATCACCATTGCAGCCGGCGAAACTGTCGGCACCGTCAACGTGCCGACAGCGGCCAATGACGTCTACAACAATGGCAGCACTGTCAGCCCCACCATCACCGGGGCAACCGGCGGCAACTTCGAGAACCTGGTGCCAAGCCCCACGCCAGCCGTCACTACGATCACCGACTCGGTCGACAACACCGGCCTGACCCTGACCGCGACCAACAACATCGTTGAAGGCGGCCAGATCACTTACACCGCGACCCTGACCAACCCGGCGCAAACCCCGGTTACCG